>JAAZDF010000056.1 GCA_012512905.1 Clostridium sp. | reverse complement strand
ATTTTAATAAATTAATATTTAATATAACTATTTGTTCTTACAGATTCTAAATCTTTAGGCAGTATTTTATATTTTTTGTCTTCTAGTAAAAGTTTATAAATAATTTCATTTACACGTGGCTCTTTTAATATAAGACTCACTAGACTCCACTGAGCGAAATTAGAATAATTTTTTAGTCCCAGCTCTTTACATAATAAATGCAGTTCAGATTTAGGTTTGTCTAATAAATACTCTCTTTTGTTAAAAGTTTTAAGCCTATTTTCTTTATCAAACTTAAAATATTTATTTGATAGATCTCTTTCTCGCTTATCTGTATGTTTTTTAAATATAACTTTGTACCTAGTTGTTGGTTTTAACTCTTCAATTTGTTTATTTTTTATATCTGTTATTGTAAGTTGTTCTTTGCCTTTCAGTATATCTATAAAAATTTTTTCAGCATCATTTTTACTGAATTTTTTCTTTTTATTCTTTGTTTTAAAATTTTTTATGTAAATAAAATATCCTATATAAGTTTCTAAATATTTAGTAGATACATTTTTCATATCACCATAAATAAAGTTTTCTATCTCTGAATTTATTTTTTCTATTTTGTTAACAGATAAATTGTTTTTCTCTTTAATACTTTTAAAATCCTCATAGGATATAAACTTTTTACTTGTTATCTTATCTATTTGTCCATGGTAATACAGTTTTTCAAGTATTTTTTTGTTATTCTTTTCTATAGTTTCTGCAGAGTCAAAACAATTAAGATTAATATCTTTATAACCCTTTTGTTTAATTATTTTATGGTATTGTAGAGGCTTCTCGTAATGATCTATGTTATTTAACTTCGCATAATCATCATAAATGTGATTAGTATAGCTGCATAAAAAATTAGCATTACTAAGATGGTCTTCAAATAAGTCTACAAATAGCTCCTTTGTCATTTCTCCTAAGCATAAAACTTTGCAGACACATAGGCCAGAATCATCAATTGCTGTTGTTAAAGAAGCGTATTCTGAAAAGCCAGTACTGATAGATGATCCTACTAAAGAACTTGCATCTTGAGAAGATTCTACTTTTCTTGAACCTTTTTGACTTTTCTTTATAAAGCTTTCTCCTATCTGGACTGTTCCTGATAGCTTAGGCATAGGAATTAAACTTATAGCATTGATAAGTTTCATCCGCCATAACCAAACAGTTTTATAATTAATTGCAAATAAATCAAAATCTTTTTTTAAAGAATTTAATATTTCATTTAATGAGAAATTATTCAAAACCATCTGAAGAACTGTAATCCAAATATCCCAATGATATTTAGTTTTTTCAAGTATAGTACCTGTAAATAAAGTAAACTTTGTATTACAATCATTACACTTAAAGACTTGTATATAATTTCTTTTGCCATTTTTCTTTATTTCATTTGATTTACATCTAGGACAGTCTTTGTTAATACCAAGAGCTTTTAATCTTCCTTGAAAGTTAAGAGTCGTCATAATATCTAGTTGTATATTTAAATCCATTATGTTGTGTTTAAGATAATGGTTAGTAACACGATTAAATTCTTTATAGGGTAATGTTTGAATAAATCTAATTACATCATCTAAGCTAATTTCTTGTTTTGTCATTTAAATCTCCTATTAATGTATTTATATTCAATTCATTATATAACATAAAAGTTCCTGTTTGGATTAATCTTAATATCTTAATTTAATAGTTTTTTTATATATTTTTGCTTTTAAATATTTAGCACCCTATTGTTGGATAATTAGAATTTAAATCTTTTTTATTCTAATAGTTAATTAGTTCACACATTTTATATGGAATAACTTGATATATTTTCTTTGTTTTATTATATTAAATGGTCTGCTTAGCATCTTTTTCTTTATGTTATAATCATTTAGAGGTGATGTTTTGGATAAATTATATTTTGGAATTGCTGGGATTCCTCATGGAAAAAAGAAAACAAAAATGACATATTCACAAGGAATAGAGTATTTAAATGAAATCGGTCTTGATAATATGGAGCTTCCCTTTGTTCGTAGAATAAATGTTACAAACAATAATCGGGATAGCATAATTAAGACTAAAAAAGAAAATAACATTTACCTATCCGCCCATGGTTCCTATTTTATTAATTTAAATGCAGTTGAAGAGGAAAAAAGAGATGCATCTAAAAAACGTATAATTGCAGGTGCAAAAGCGCTCAAGAGTGTTGGTGGAAGATCTCTTGTATTTCATCCTGGTTACTATTTAAATCAAGATAAAGAAAAGGTATTTAATACTATTTTAGAAGAAATAGCTTCTCTTCCAGACCTTGGAGTCATTTATAGAATGGAGACAACTGGAAAAGGTACTCAATTTGGAAATATTGATGAGCTAATTGAAATCTCGAAAGTCGTTAAAACTGCTGGAATATGTGTTGATTTTTCTCACATACATGCAAGAGGTGTGGGTGCTTTAAAAGAATATGATGATTTTGCGCGAATACTTTATAAAATTGGAGAAGGTCTTGGTGAAAAAGCATTAAAGGATATGCATATTCACATTTCTGGAATAAATTATGGAGATAAGGGAGAACTTAACCACCTAATCTTAGAAGAAAGCGACTTTAACTATAAGGCCTGCCTTAAAGCCCTTGTTGACTATGAAGTTAAAGGCTATATAGTTTGTGAAAGTCCAAATTTAGAAGAAGATGCTCTTTTAATGAAAAATTATTATAATACATTATAAATAGTTATTAATAAAAAACACTTAGAAATAACAAGGATACATAAATCCTAAACCTACTTCTAAGTGTTTTTATATTATATATATTTGTTTAAAACATAAACATGTAACTAAACTATCATCTTAATTTGTCATCGTAGTCTTCTAGTTTAACAAATTTAAAGCCTTTTTCCTTTAATATAGGGACAGCTAATTTTACTCCTTCTGCAGTACTTTTACTTGGTTTATTCATATGTAGTATAACAATTGACCCCTCTTTTGCTGACAATAAAGCATTTTTTATTTCCACTTCTGAAAATGTAGCTCCTGCATCTCCGATAATATCAAAGTTGACTGGAATAACGCCTAAATCTCGTGCAATTTTTACTACTATGTCATCATAATATGCAGTTCCTGATCTGAAATACTTAGGCTTCTTACCTGTTAACTCTTTTATTTTAGCATTATTTAGTATTATTTCATCTATAACTTCAGTAATATCTTCTGTTCCCTTAATTCCATAAATAGAGTTTCCATTTACCGATAAAGGTTTATGACTATAGCCATGATTTTCTATTTCAAATAAAGGGTTTTCTGCTAAATCCATAAATATTTCTAAATTAGAGTCTATCCACCTTCCATTTATAAAAAGCGTAGATGGGATTTCTTCTCTTATTAAAAAATCTATAAGCTCCTTGTCGTATTCACTACCATATTCCCCGCCGCAAGCATCAAAAGTTAAAGCTATTATCTTTTCATCAGTTTCTATACTACTTATTACTCCTTCAATATACTCGCCCCACTCAGTTGGCGATTTGTTTTTATACTTGTCTTTAATTTCTTCTTTAGTTATTTCAAGATTAGAAGTATCTTTTTGATTTTGATCGTTTTTTATTGTGTTTTCTTTTACATCATCTTTTTTATCTACAAATGTTTCTTCATCTAAGTTAGTCTCTTTTTTTACATCAAGTTTTTTTCTACTACAGCCTAATGACAACAATGTAGATAAAGATAATAATATTATAATTAATTTTTTCATCATAAATCTCATCTCAGACCTCATTTAATATTCTTTTAAAAAATATACTTTGATTAAGTAAACTACGGATATTGGATTCAGTAGCTATATGTCCTAGTTATCTTTATGATTATTATCTTTGCCATTTTTCAAATCTCTGTTTTTTTCTTCATTTTCGTTTTCTTTCTTTTCGTTTTCTATTAAATCTTTAAAAGCTTCGTTAGCTCCTGATTTATCTTTGAATTCATCAAGAGAAGAAAAACCAAACTGGATTAAAAAGTCATCCGTTGTTCCATAAATTATTGGTCTTCCTGGACTATCTAGTCTTCCTATTTCTTTAATTATTTCTTTTTCAGCAAGTTTTTGGATAACATAGTCGCTATTTACGCCTCTTATCTCATCAATTTGGACTCTTGTTACTGGCTGCTTAAAAGCAACAATTGACAGACACTCTAGTGCTCCCTTTGAGAGACTTTGCCTTTCGTTAATTGTAAGAAGTTTTTTAATAAAATGACTATTTTCTTCTTTTGTTCCAAGCTGTAGCCTATTTTCAAGTACAAGTAGCTTGACTCCACTTCTTTTCTCTTCTAGTCTTTTCCCTAAACTTTCCACTGCTTCTTCTAAGGCCTTATCATCTATTCCTAGAATTCTTTTTATATTGTTTCTTGTTATAGAGTCTCCTGCTGCAAAAAGAAGGGATTCTATGGCACTTTCTATTTCATTGTTATCATTAAAATTAATCATAAGCTGCGATTTTTCCATCTGATTCACCCTTTTCTATTATAATATCCGAAAATACATCTTCTTGATAAACTTTAATAATATGATTTTTGGTAAGCTCAAGTAGAGCTAAAAACATTACAATGCTTTCTGCTTTACTTTTAGAGTCCATAGTTATGTAGGAAAACTTTATTCTATCTTTGTTTTTTACAAGCCTATATATATCGTCCATCTTATCTTCTATATTAAAGCTAAGTCTTTCTATAGTAACTCTCTTAGTAAGACTTTTATTCATCTTTGCTTGTTTCATCTCTAAAAGATGCATATAGGTATCGTATATATTATTGAGAGTAACATCTTTAAGGCTTGCCTTTACGTCTACTTCTGGCTCTTCTATAGACTCAGGTCTCTTTGTAAAAATAAATAGGTCCTCGTTATATTTTTTTTCTAAATATTTAGATATATTTTGAAATTTTTCATATTCCTCTATCCTTAGAACAAGTTTTTCTTTTAAATCTTCATCATCTACTTCTTCTTCATATTTCGGAAGAATTTCTTTGGACTTTATTTCAAGAAGAGTAGCGCAAACAACTAAAAACTCAGATGCAATGTCGAGATCTAGAATTTTCGCTTTATTTAAATAATCTATGTACTCTTTAGTTATCTCTGAAATCCTTATATCTTTAATATCCATTTTATTTTTTCTAATTAGATGTATAAGAAGATCAAATGGACCTTCAAAGTTAGTTATATTTATATTAAGACTATCCATAAAATCTTTCCTTTCAAATTTAAAATAATTTTCTTTATTATTATACACAATTAATGGTATATAAGTAAAATTGAGCTCCAATTTCAGAAGCTCAACTTTAGTCTTTTGTTAATTTTATTTTACTTTATTACATCTAAGATATAAGGAATCTTCTCAGGCACTTCACCATCAATAACAAAAGCATCCAAAGCCTTATCGTAGGCATTTGTGTACTTATCTGTATTTGAAAGTAAAATGCAAAGGGTATCTCCTTTATTAACAATATCTCCAACTTTCTTTTTTAAAGAAACTCCAGCTCCATAGTCAAGAAGATCCTCTTTCTCACTTCTACCAGCACCTAGGAGCATAGCACTCGTTCCTATTTCTTCTGCTTTTATTTCATGAACATATCCTTTTTTCTTTGCTATAACTGGAATATTTAGCTTGGCACTTGGAAGAAGATCTGTATCATAAACACACTGCCTATTTCCACCTTGGATTTCTACGAGATCTGCAAAAAGATTTAATGCCGTTCCGTCTTCAATTATTTCATATATTCTATTCTCGGCTTTTTCTAGAGAGTCAAATGCTCCACCTAAAAGAGCCATATAAGACGCTATTGTTACCGATACATTTAACAAATCTTTGCTTCCTTTTCCACTTAAAGCTTCTATAGCTTCTTTTACTTCATTTGCATTTCCAACTTCATGTCCTAGGGGCTCATTCATATTAGTCAGCACTGCTATGGTATTTCTACCAAGTCCTTTTCCAATAGATACCATTTCTCTTGCAAGGTTTCTTGCCTCATCAAGAGTTTTCATAAAGGCTCCACTTCCTACCTTTACATCAAGAACTATGGCGTCAGAGCCTGAAGCGATTTTTTTACTCATAATTGAACTAGCTATTAGTGGAACACTGTCTATGGTGCCTGTAACGTCTCTAAGGGCATAAATTTTCTTATCTGCAGGAGTTAAGTTTCCTGTTTGTCCTACTATAGCCATTTTATATTTATTTACATTTTCTATAAATTTTTCCATAGTAAGCTCTATATTAAATCCTGGTATACTTTCCAGTTTATCAATAGTTCCTCCAGTATGACCAAGACCTCTTCCACTCATCTTTGCTACAGGGACTCCAAGAGCTGCTACAAGAGGTATTATAATTAGGCTAACCTTATCTCCTACTCCACCAGTAGAATGCTTGTCTACCTTAATTCCCTCTATTGATGAGAGGTCTATCTGGTCTCCCGACTCCACCATGGCCATAGTTAAAGTATTTATCTCTTTATCCTTCATTCCTTTAAAATATATAGCCATTAAAAGAGCAGACATCTGATAGTCTTTTATTTTTCCTTTTGTGTACCCTTGTACAAAAAAGTATATTTCCTCCCGGGTAAGCTCCTCTCCCTTTTTTTTCTTGTTTATAATATCTAAGATTCTCATAAAGCTAAATCTCCTTTATTATTTCCGATACAAGGCTTGTAAATACATCTTTGACTTTATTAGAAACCTTAATTACGTCTTCATGACTTAGAGGAGTGTCGAGGATTCCAGATGCCATATTCGTTATACAGCTTATTCCAAGGACTCTCATTCCTGCATGGTTAGCTGCTATTACCTCTGGAACTGTTGACATTCCTATTGCATCTGCTCCAAGAAGTCTATAAGACTTTATTTCTGCTGGAGTCTCATAGCTTGGACCTGTATACATAGCGTATACTCCTTTTTTAATATCTAAACTTTGTTTTTTAGCTATTTTTTCCGTAAGGGCCATGTACTCTCTGTCATAGGCTCTAGACATATCAGGAAAACGCGGACCAAATTCATCAAGATTAGGACCTATTAAAGGATTTTGTCCTGTAAAATTAATATGATCTTCGATTATCATAAGGTCTCCTGGAGTGTATGACTCATTTACTCCACCACTAGCATTTGTGACTATAAGCTTTTCAACACCAAGGTCTCTCATTACATATATTGGAAGAATACTTTCGTTTATAGAGTGACCTTCATAGTAATGGAATCTTCCTTGCATCATAACAACTTTCTTTCCCATATAATCCCCAAATACAAATTGGCCTACATGTCCCTCCACATCTGTCACTAAAAAGTCTCTAAGTGAGTCATATTTAATTTCTATTTTATTCTCTATTCCTTCTGCCATATGTCCAAGACCTGAGCCTAGAACCATGAGTAGCTCTGGAACAAAATCTACTTTATCTTTAATCTGTTTTGTTATACTTTTAATTCTTTCAATATTCATATATTCCTCCAAACTATTATTTTTATTTTTCAGCTTATTTGATTATCTCTTTTAAAAAGCTTTTTCCATAAAGCTTATTTTCTATATCTAAATAATCTAAAACTGTTTTTCCTATATCACTAAAGCTTTCTCTTACTCCAATATCTACTCCTGGTTTTATATTTTTACCATAAACAAGAATTGGAATGTATTCTCTTGAGTGATCTGTAGATGGAGTTGTAGGGTCGCATCCATGGTCTGCTGTTATTATTAGGATATCGTCATCTTTAAGTTCATTTATAATCTCAGGAAGTCTTTTATCAAAATCCCTTAAGGCTTCATAGTACCCCTTGTAATCATTTCTGTGACCATATTTCATATCAAAGTCTACAAGGTTTGTCCAAATAAGTCCTGGAAGATCTTTTTTCATAAACTGAATAGTTTTATCTACTCCATCGTTATTATTATCTGTATGGATGGTGTGAGTTATACCTATGCCGTTAAAAACATCTACTATTTTTCCTACCCCCATAGCATTTTGACCATCTTCTTTTATATAGTCAAGAATTGTTTTATTAAAAGGATCAAGAGAGTAGTCTTTTCTATTCCCAGTTCTCTCAAAATTTCCTGGCTCTCCTACAAAAGGCCTTGCTATTACCCTGCCTACTTGTATATCTCCAACTAGCATTTTTCTTGCTATCTCTGAGTAGCGGTATAATTCTTTAAGGGGAACTATATCCTCATGGGCTGCTATTTGAAAAACAGAGTCTGCTGATGTATATACTATAGGAAAGCCTGTTTTCATATGCTCTTCTCCAAGATCTTCTATAATCTTAGTTCCTGAGGCTACTATGTTTCCAAGGGTTTTTCTTCCTATTTTCTTTTCAAATTCACTTATTATTTCTTTACTAAAGCCATTAGGGTAAGTGTTTAGAGGTTTTTCAAGTATTACCCCGCTCATCTCCCAATGCCCTGTTGTTGTATCTTTTCCTACTGAAAGCTCTGCAGATTTTCCAAAAGCTCCCTTTGGTTTTTCCAATACTTTTACTCCCTCAAGTTTTTCAATATTTCCAAGACCCAGTTCTTCTAAATTCTTAAGATCAAGGCCCCCTACTTTTTTTCCTATATTGCCAAGTGTATGACTTCCTTCGTCGCCATATAAATGAGCATCTGGCATCTCACCAATTCCTACTGAATCTAAAACTATAAGTACTACTTTTTTCATATATCCTCCTATGCCCTTGGATGGGAATTTTTATAAACTTCTTTAATTTTTTTATTTTTTACTAATTTAAGGTATACAGCCGTTGAATTAACATCTTTATGTCCCATCAAATTTGAAACTGTATTTAAATCTGCACCGCCTTCAAGCATATGCACAGCATAAGAATGCCTTAAAGTATTTATATTAATATTTTGATCTATATTTGACATTTCTTCATAGCCTTTTAGAATTTTCCAAAGACCTTGTCTACTCATAGCTTCATTTCTAGAAGAAGGAAATAAAGCGCTTGCTGGTGAGATATTGTCCTCTCTCTTTGATAAATAGTTTTCTATACTCTCTATAGCATAATTACCAATTGGAACTTCTCTTTCACTTCCATTTCTTTCCTTAACCCTAATGTAGCCTCTTGTAAGATCTGCGTCTCTTACTTTAAGATTAATAAGCTCTGTTGCCTTTAGCCCTGCTCCGTATAGAACTTCAAGAATCGCCCTATCCCTTAAACCTTTTAAAGTAGAAAGGTCCGGCATATCAAGAAAAATTTCTATTTCCCTTAGAGATAAGGTATCTGGAAGATTTCTTTTTATTTCAGGAAGCTCAAAGAAAAGTATAGGAGCTTCTTCAACCATATTCTTTTTTCTTAAAAACTTGTAAAAATTCCT
>JAAZDF010000055.1 GCA_012512905.1 Clostridium sp. | reverse complement strand
CAATTTAATATTTTAGCTTTAAGACTTAATGGGATCCAGTAGTTCTTAACCTAAAATCTCAAAATCCGCATAATAAATCTTTTCATCATAATCAGATGTTTTTCTGAAATCATGAATTTTTTTAGCTATTCTGTAACTGCCTTCTGGAAGCTCACCATATACATCTTTCCAGTTCACACCCCACTCTACAGAACTATCCATAGGTATAATCCAGGCTTCTTCTGTCCAAGCTCTTTCATATTCGGATGGAATCATATCGACTTCAACCCAGTCATTCCCTATTTGTTTCTCTATAAAGTAGAAGCTACCTGTCTGTAAGTCTCCTGTTGGGGATCCTCCTGATTGTCTGCAAATAAGTGTCAATCCTGTAGCTGATACTTTTTCTGGATATAGCTTAATGCCCCAACTATCTGAGTTTTCCTTTCCAGTTTCATTTTCTGCAGATGATTCTACCCCTTCATCCTTGGTATTATTTTTCACTTCAGTATCCGAGTTTTTATTTCCGCAGGACACTATAGAGAAAACTAATACAGTTGATAAGATTATAGATAATAATTTTTTCATATTTACACCTCTTTTGAAATATATTGTTTCTTTATACAACGCACTTTTCATCTTTTATTAAAAATTTTTAGCTTAACTACAAATAAAAATAATTACCTTTTACTATAATCAAAGTATAGCAACATCGCCATTAATAAGAGTTTCATTTAATTTACAATCTTAGACTTTATATTTTTAAAAACCTATTAGCAATCAGTATTCATTTTTGCCAAAATTTAGAACATAAAAAAACTCCTTATACCCAAAGCAGTTCTACTTTTTTACACGGTATAAGGAGTCTTAAATTTTATATTTAGTTTTTATTTTAAAGCATTTAATACAATATTATAGGAATTGTCCATAGCCTCTTTAACATCCATAGTTTTAAAAAATGATTTGTGATTTAAAAACGAATTAAAAACTAAAAGACCTGATCCTATTGCCATATATATGTAAGATGTGTCATAGCTTGGATTAATAAGCTCTTCTTTTTTTCCTCTTTTACAAATATTTTCATAAATCATATCAAAATTCTTTATTTTATTCTTATCTTTAAACTCTACTAATAATTCATATGATTTTTCAAGAGATAATAAAATACCAAATAAAGATATATTATCATTCATATTCTCCTCTATTACATTTAAAGCTGCATAGTATTTTTCTTCAAATGTCTCTTTTTCACTTACTCTTTTAAAAGCCAAGTCCATTTTTAGATTCATATTATAGATTATAGACTTTGCTATTATCTCATCTTTAGACCTAAAATAATCATATATAGTTCCTTTACCAAGATTTGAAGCTTTTGCAATATCAGATACCTTAATATTGTTTAAGTTTTTTCCTTCCTTCATCAGCTTCATAACACCTTCATATATTTCTATTTTTCTTATATGAATATCTTTATTATCCAACTTTAGTTTGCTCCTTTTTTTCAATCCTTCTTTTATTAAATATACTATACATTGAAGGAACTACAAATAGTGTCAGTATTGTTGCATATAAAAGACCTCCAATTGTTACTATGGCAAGTGGCTGAAGCATTTCTGCTCCTGTTCCTACTCCAAAAGCTAGGGTTAATAGCCCTAAGATAGTTGTGATAGCTGTCATAAGTATTGGTCTAATCCTTGTTTTACCTGTCATAATTAAAGCCTCATTTAAAGAGTTTCCTTCGTCTATCATTTGATTTGCGTAGTCAACAAATACTATTCCATTATTTACTACTACACCAGATAAAACTAAGAATCCTAGCATTGCTATAAGACTAATATTATTCCCTGTAAGATAAAGCATAAATATCCCACCTGTAAAAGCAAGAGGTATAGTGAACATTATAATAAATGGTGACAGTAATGACTGAAACTGAGATACCATTATTAGATATATAAGCACTATTGCAAGAGCTGCCATTTTAAATAAATCAGTTAAGGAGTCTCTGATCATTTCATTTTCTCCAGAAACCTCTATTTTATAACCATCTAAAATCTTATAGTCTTTAAGTTTACTTTCCATATCTCTACTAACAAGTCCTATATTGTAACCAGGCGCAATTGAGCTTTTAACAGTTACATATCTTTCTTGTGAGTCTCTATTTATTCTAAGGAGTCCTTCCCTGTCTTTTAGGTCTGCTATATCTTGAAGTAATATATCTTCTTCATCCTCATCTTCATTTTCCTTAACCACAATATTTAACAATTCTTCCCTACTTATATCTTCATTCTTATCTTCAACTATGATTACATCATAGTCTTTATTATTAAAGTTAATATCTGTTACTTTTCGATTTGCTGATATTTTCTCACTCACTATTTGATAAACACTGGCAACTGTAAGTTCATTTTTCATTGCTTTTTCCTTATCAACGAGGATATTTAGTTCATTTGAAATATCATTAGCATCACTAATAATATTTTCAGTTCCCTCTGTGTTCTTAACTATATCTTCTAAATCTCTTGATATTAGTTTAAGTTTTTCTATATCGCTTCCCTTAATCATTATTTCGATGCCAGATCCACCCATTTGAGACATATCCATATTTGAACTATGTATCTCTATTTCTATATCTTCATTTTCAGAAATATCCCGTATGTTTTTCTCAATTTCTTCGTTGGATGATTTTCTATCTTCTTCCAGTAAAATATAAAGTTCTATATTTTCACTACTACCACCCATAACAGCTCCCCCAATACTACTTGTCTTAAAAGCTCCAACAGTATCTATTCCTTCTAGAGAGCTTAAGCTGTCTATCATTTTATCTGATTTCTCGATTAATTCTGCATCTGTTTCTTCTTCATCCTTTTCTACTGTTAATGACATCTGTGGGGCTTCCATCTCCGGTATAAATGATGTTCCAAGGCCTATAGCTACAAAGCCAGATACAACCAGTAAAACAAAAGAAACTAATACTATAAGCCACTTATGATTTAAAGACCTAGCTAGGGTTTTTTCATAAGCTTGTATTATTTTATCTAGTATTCTATTTTCCTTAGTTTCAATATTTTTAAGTATAATAGAGGCCATCATAGGAACGAGTGTTAAGGCTACAATTAAACTTGCAAGAAGAGAATATGCTATTGTAAGCCCCATATCTGTAAATATCTGCCTTGATATCCCCTTAACAAAAACTATTGGTAAAAACACGCTCGCTGTTGTTATCGTAGAGGTCGTTATAGCACCTGACACTTCTCTTGCTCCTAAAATAGAAGCATCTCTTGCAGAATATCCATTATTTCTATACCTATATATATTTTCTATAACAACAATAGAATTATCAACTAGCATTCCAACACCTAATGCAAGGCCAGCAAGAGATATTATATTAATGCTTACCCCTGTAAAATACATAAGTGCTATAGCAAAAATTATACTTATAGGAACAGAAAGAGAAATTATAACAGTTGGTTTAGCATCTTTTAAAAATATAATTAAAACAAGCACTGCTAAGAGTCCACCGTAAATTATATTTCTAAGAACTGAATCTACAACTATATTTATATATTCTCCTTGGTCCATTAAGGCTGTAAAACTGATAGACGAATCATCTTCTTTCATATCTTCTACTTTGTCTTTAATATTTTCAGACACTTCAGAGATAGAATATCCACTTTGTTTTTGGAAATTGAGCATTAATGCATTATTACCATTAACTTTTGCATAAATCACATCTGAATTATCATTAATACCTATATCCGAAACAGAATCTAAATAGATTTTACCTACTCCATCAACACCTGTATCAAAAAGAAATAGATTTTTAAGAGCATCCAAGTCTTCTATCTTATCTCCTACTTTAACTACATAGTCTTCTCCGCCTTCTAAAATATACCCAGCTGGCATAGAAAAATTTTGTCCCATTAAGATTCCTTTAATCATATCTTTTGTTATTATTCCAGTTAAGTCGCTCTTTTTAAAAGCCTCTTCTTGCTTGTCTTCCAGCGTTATAAGCCCCTCTTCTATCTTCTTTGAGCCTTCGGTTAATTCTTTTTCTGCTTTGTTTAGCTCTTTATTCAAGGCCCTCTCTCCTGAAATAAGTTCATTTTTCTTATTTTCTAGGTCAGATTTTTGACTAATAAGCTCTGATTTACTCTCTTTTAGAGTTTCTAGTCCCAAGTTAAGCTCTGATAGTGAAGCCTCAAGTCCTACTCTTTCCTCTTTTACCCTATCTAGAGCTCCTTTTGCGAGGATTATTTCTTCACTATTTTCTTCTAAATACTTTTCAAGCTCTCTAAGTACTTTACTTGCTTCCGTTTCTGCAGCATTTATGCCGACAACAGCTGCTTCTAATAGAGGCTTTTTTTCTTCCAGCTCTTCTATACTAGTATCTATTGTCTCTAGTCCTTTAGCCATCTCTGAAAGCCCGGAATTAATCTGATTTTTTCCTTCATTTATTTTATTTGACTGCTTTGTTCTTTCAGATTTTAAGCTTTGTTTTCCTTTTTCAATTTCATCTTTTGTTTTGTTAAGCTCTGATTTTGCATCTAATATTTCCTTGTCAATTTCTCCGAGCAATTTATTATTTAAATTTTCTATCTTTTTTTCACTTAAAATTATTTCTATATTTTCTTCAACCATTCCAACAGAATCAACTGAAGCAACACCGGTAATACTTTCAAGATTAGGTATAATATCTTCTCTTGCTATTCTTGATACCTCATTAATATCTTTTCCTTCTATATCTATGGCAGATATCATAACAGGCAGCATGTCTGGGTTTATTCTTATTATCGTAGGTGAACTTACACTATCATCCCAGAAACCTTTTATTAAATCTAAGTTACTATTTATCTCGATAATACTAGAGTCCATATTTGCATCATTATTAAACTCAAGCATAACAAAAGAAGTATTCTCTCTTGATACTGAAGTAACATTTTTTATATTATTTATTGTAGCCACTGATTGTTCAACAGGCTTTGTAATTACTGTTTCAATTTCTTCAGGAGTAGCTCCTGGATAATTAGTCATTATTGCTATAAATGGAAGATCTAGCTCTGGAAGGAGATCTGTTTCTAGATTTAAAAATGAAATTCCTCCAAGTAATAATACGATTATTACAGAAACAACTACTGTATATGGTTTTTTAACACTAAATTTTGACAAAATATTTCCCCTTTCTATCCGACCGACCAGTCGGTATCTTTAGAATTATATGTAATATATGAGTTTTTGTCAATAAAAAAATTCGTTTTTCTATCTAAAACAGAAAATACTTTCTATTAAGTTTTCTGAAATAAAATCTCAGCTTATCCTTAATAGAAAGTATTTATTTAAATCTCCATATATTATATTTGTTTCTAAAAGTTTCTAGATAACTTTTTTGCTAAAAAATTTTCCCATAAAATGAACTGTTAAATTAAATAGAAGTATAGAAAGCATAAACCCTGCTATTATATCTGATGCAAAATGAGCCCCAACTATTATTCTACTTAAACCAACATTAAGTCCCCAGAAATATGCAAAAAATCTAAGATGTTTTTCTTTTCCCTTAAGTTTAGGTATGAAGCTAGGTAAAAGACTAATGAGTATTATTCCAGTAGAGTTCATTGTATGACCTGATGGAAATGATGCAAATTTATTGCTAAAGTTTCCTCTGAAATTTCTTTGATACCATGGAGTGAATTCATTTAAAATATCTGTCATTTCTCTAAGTCTAAGTCTTCCCCAGACAGTTTTAAGTAGATTCATTACGAATATAACTGCAAGAAAATATATTATCGCTATAAAAGCATATCTTATAGCATCTTTTTTCTTTTTCTCTGGAATTTTTTTATATAAAAAATTTGAAAATAAAATTAATACTCCAACAACTATAGCTATTATTAGTAAAGAAGGTTTGTATCCTAAATTATCTCCTATATACACCCATACCATTGTTCCAGATATCAAAGAAAATATAATTATAAAAAATAAATAAAGTCCTTTTAAAAAATTATCTTTAAATTTATTTTCTTTAACTACTGTTTTATATAAAATTAAACTTGCGAAAACTACTAAAAATAAAAATGGTAACTCTCCAAACACTTCAAAAAATCT
>JAAZDF010000054.1 GCA_012512905.1 Clostridium sp. | reverse complement strand
TCTTTTTTCCCATAGTGTGCTATTTGATAAAATGTAAAATATAAATCTTCTTTAAAGTCAAAATCTTCGTATATTATTCGTGTTTTGGAGCTATCTTCTTTGATAATATTATAACTTCCTTCTATTTTACCTAGCTTACTAAGTAAAACTCCTAATATATTAATGCAGTGAATTGCAGTATTTGGATCATTTATTCCAGGAGATATAGCTCTCAAAGTAATATCAACTATCTTTTGAATGGAATATCTGTAATCATTATATTCAATTCTTTCTCCTTCTATAGAAAAGTTTTTTTCTAGGTTAGCCTTTAAAGCATCTTTTTTAATATCACCACTATAGTAAAGAGTAGCTATTATTTCATTTTCTGATATAAAGTCTCCTATATTAAAATTTACAATCAAACTAGATTCTAAATTTTTAAGGTTAAATAAAATATCTGTAAAAGAAATAAGCTCTAGGTAACCATTTTGATTGGAAGGTATTTCCAGCTTATTACTAAATTTAGTCATTTCAGAATATGTTATATTTTCTTTAGTTTTTCTTTCTTTTAGCGTATTCTCAACTATTTCTAGTGACTCTTCATAAAGTCTTCCTATAAGCTTAGTTGCCTGTATAGATGAGGAAACTCTAAAAACAAACATAACAAAATATACAATACAAAATGCTGAATAAATTACAGCTATGGTTGCTGAGACAACTAAATATTCAGAGTATATATTTCTCATAAAGAATAGAGTAAGTATGCAGTAAAAAAATCCTCCAATAAACACACCTAAAACTTTCATTGTTATTTTGTCAGTTAGAAAGTTATTTACAACTCTTGGCGAAAAATTTGAAGAGTACATTGTAAGTACAACCATAATAGTTGAAAATGTAAATGTCGTTATTGTTAGAAGAGACCCTGCAAGGGTTGAAAGAATAAGTTTTGCAAGGTCTACACTCGTAAGTAAAATATCTGGTAATATATTTAAAACTTCAAAAAACTTTGTGTCAATTAATATAGCCATAATAGCTATAATTATAGAAATAGTTATATATTTTAAAAGATACATCCATATTCTATTTTCCTTGTAAAAAATCTTTATTGTGCTTAACATATTTACCTCCATAAAACACCTTAAAATAACTATTTCTATAATTGATTAGATTTTTGTTCTTTCTTTTAAAAAATAAATTATTCCAGAGCCAACCAACGATAGACTTGTATTAACAAAAACCCAGATTAAAAAGCTCTCATTAAAAACAGTGAAAGTTAAAACTAACCAAACTACAAAAGTAATAATTGTTACAATGTATAAGTTTTTAATCAAAAGCTGACCAACAACTCCAAAAACAAAAGATAGCAAAGGAAAGATATAAAGTACATACGCCATTTCAAATCCTGGTTTCATAATTTTGCCTCCTAAGTATTTTTATAAAAAAAGCTATTAGAAAAAATAGAATCTTCTTATAACTTATTATATAATGGAATCTGTAAAATAATTGTATTTTCTCAATAATTCATAAAAAAATAAGACGAAAATCACAAGTATTTAAACTGATTTTCGTCCTTAGATTACAGTTGATTTTTATAGACTTAATAATCTTTTTCTTAAAAAAAGTTCTTACTATAAAATACACACTATATAAATAATTTTAATGCAAAGAATGTAGCTGTAGAACCTAATCCACCTAGGCTTGCTCCCCAAAGAATATCTATTAGTGCAATTTTAACTGGCCAGTCCCTTATCGTTGCAAGATTTGTTAAAGCATATGTTGAATAGCTTAAAACTCCAAGAAGTATTCCCGCAAATAAAGCATATGTCCACATATTTTTCTCTATAGAAGGATTTATAACAAAAAATGTAAATCCCAAAATAAATATTACAAAAAAAGCAATTGTTGCGATCAAATTTGGCTTTGGACTCATTATATATCCAAGTTCTTTAGCATATAAATTTTTAGCAATAATAGCAAGCCAAAAAGCTTCTAATATTAAAAACACTACAAATGTAACAAGATATGTTTTTAAAAATTCCCACATAAAGTTTCTCCTTTTAGCTTAAACTTAAAATTATTATTTTTTCGGTGGCATTGGAATGAAAGCACTTGTTTTTTCTTTGTATGCATCATAGTCTGCTCTACCTTCATATTTTCTTTCAAGCATTCTAACTCCTGATACAAATACTATAAAGAAAGTCATAAGTCCTGGTCCCACTATTGTCCAAAGTCCATCTATACCTGAAATAGCCATAAAGAATATTCCAAACCACATAGCTGAATCTCCAAAATAATTAGGATGTCTTGTTAGGGCCCAAAGTCCCTTATCCATTATTTTCCCTTTATTTTCAGGATTTTTCTTAAATGCTTTAAGCTGAGCATCTCCTACTGACTCAAAGTAGAATCCAATTCCCCAAAGAATAATTCCTATGTAATTAAACCATACAAATTCTTGGTTAGGGTTTGTATTTCCATAAATAACAGGAAGACTTACAACTGACATTATTGCAAACTGAAGAAAATAAACATTGAAAAATGCTTTTATATAATATAGAGAATTACCCCATCTTTTTCTCATATTTACATACCTAAAGTCTTCAGCTTTTCCTATATTTCTCTTGGCAAGATGATAGGTAAGTCTTAGTCCCCATATAGCAACAGCTGCGGTAACAAGAGTTGCTCTAAGGTCTCCAGTATAGTCACCTCTTATATAGCTGTAAACTGCGGCTACTACAAAACCAAAACCCCAAGCTATATCAACTATAGAATTATCTTTTAAAATCTGACCTAATATAAAAAGTAGTACAAAATATATAAACAGTACTCCTATAACTTCTAAATACATTTTTTCCTCCTTGAAATAAATTTATATAACATTTTAAACCAATAAACTAACTACCCATATCCAAATACTTCTTTGGATATTTTTTTAAATTAATATAACTATAGTCCTAGTCTTCTAGGATGTATGACAAGGCAACTACTTTGTCACCAGCACCAACAGCTATAACAGAAGAAGCTTCGGTGATATATTTTGGTTTCATACCAATTATATCTTCAAATATTATTTCAAAATCTTTCGCTTCCTCTAGGTTATTTACATGGACAATATTATAAGTTTCTATAGTATTTGTTTTCATTTTTTTCTTTACATGCTTTTTTATTTGATTTAAGCTACCTTTTTCTGTAAAAGCAAAACTATCTAAGCCTCCATCGCCATTTTCATCTAAGGTTACAACTGGTCTTAAACCAATCTTTTTCCCTATTTTTCCAGCTCTTGTACTTAAACGCCCGGACTTAATCATATTATCTAATGTTTTAACTTTTACAAGTATCTTACTTCTAGCCACTCTTTTTTCAATTTCTGCAACAATTTCATCATGAGAAAGACCTTCATTTAAAAGATCTGCTGCTGTTGCAACAAGAAGACCCTCTGCCCCTGAGTTTTGTTTTGAATCTATTATGTCTATTTTAAAATCTTTAAGGTCAAGTTTCTTTGCAACTCTACTTATAATACTATGTGTTCCACTTAAAGCCTTGGATACAGTTATAACAATAACTGATTTATAGTAACTTGCCAGGTAACTTAGTACATTTTCAATTTGCTTTTCATCAGGTTGAGATGAAGTTGGAAGAAAACTATCATTTTTTGAATACTCAAGTAATTTTTTTGGAGTTATAGTTATCTTATCTATAAAAGAAATATCCCTAAATAGTATATTTAAATTAATAACATGAATTTGATTTTCATCTATAAAATCTAATGGAATATCAGCAATACTATCTGTTAATATAGCAATATCTGATTTCCTATTTACAACAACATCATGCTGCTTTTTCATATCATCTACTTTTTGATGGGCTATTCTTCCTTCTTTATGAAGAATTTCAAAAGCCTTAGCAGGATCATTTGTATGGATATGTATTCTAGATACTCTTTTATTTCCAGCAACAACAAGTGAATCTCCAAGACCCTTAAGCTTGTTTTTTAATTCTTTTCTATCTAGATTTTCTCCTTCTAGTAAGCACTCAGTGCAGTATCTATATGTAATTTCACTATTGATATCGTGATTAATATCAATAGCTACCATGTCAATATCTTCTCTATTTACGGCACTAAGTTTTATTTTATTTCCTGTTTTAAAATAATCTGTTATACCTTCAATAAAAAGAGTAAAACCCTTTGCACCTGCATCAACTACTTTTGCTCGTTTTAGTTCCACTAGTTGATATTGGGTTTTTAAAAGCGCCTCATTTACTTTTTCAACTGCATAAGACATGCCATCAGTTATGCTGCTTAACAGCTCATTGTCCCTATTTAAAGCGCGTCCCCATTCTTTCATCACTGTAAGCATAGTTCCTTCTACAGGTTGATCAATAGAATCGTAAGCATAGTCTACTGCTTTTCTACTAGCATCAGCATAATGATTGTAATCTATTTCCCTAGATTCAGACATTTCTGTGCTTAAACCATTCAAATACTGAGCAAATATAATACCTGAGTTACCTCTGGCACCTCGTATTGCTGCATCTGAAAATGATTCTAGTGTTTCTTTAACACTTTCTTTTTTTGTTGATTCATTAATCATGGTTTTCATCATAGATGAAAGGTTATTTCCTGTATCGCCATCTTGTATAGGAAAAACATTTATCTTATTTAGGTGCTGAGTACTAGATACCACTTCAGACGCTCCATACAAAAAGGCATTGTAAATATCATCACTTGTTATATTTCTTAGTTCCATAATTAATATCCTCCAATTTTACCTATATTAAAATAAGTTTTTGTCTTATACTACAAATAGCTTAAAACTCATAAGCTATAAGAATATTTATATGATTTATCACAGACTCTTAGCAAATTTATGATTTTCTTAACTCATTAATAATCATTATCATTTAGTAAATACATTTATAGTTTAAGATATTTTTCAAATGCTATTTTAATCATCCATAGCCTAATCTAGACCAAAAAACTAAACTCATCATTTGCATATTTATCTGTTCTGTACTCTTATACTCTTAAAATAACTTGACTCTATAAGGATTTTATATTCTATTGACATTTAACTCCTTAAATGTTATTGTTTAAATTATATAAACATAATATGAGGAGGAAAAAATGTCAAAAACAAAATCTATTATTTCAATATTAATGGGTGTATTACTGATGTTTGCTTTAGTAGGCTGCGGCGGATCTAAAGATGCAGAAGGTATATATACTCCTGGTACATATACAGCAACAGCTGCAGGCTATGGCGGAGACGTTGAAGTTGAAGTTGAAGTTGATGCAGATAAAATTGTAGCTGTAAAAGTATTAGAAAACTCTGAAACAGAAGGAATTTCTGATGGAGCTATCGAAAACATACCAGCTGCTATTGTTGAAAAACAATCTACAGACGTAGATACTGTTGCAGGTGCAACTTCAACATCAGGAGCTATCAAAGAAGCAGCTCAAAAAGCTATAGACGAAGCAAAAGTTAAATAATTGCATTAAATTTAATATAAAAATAGTCATCCATCTATTTATTAGGTAGGGTGATTATTTTTTTCCCTAAATATCCAATTTTATCTCAACTTACATTTCAAGACTTTTTAAAACCAGTAATTCATTTTTAAAATAAACTAAGCTTAATTTTTATCTTTAAAAATATCTGTTTCATAATTATATATTTTTTTTCTTTTACATGCTAGTTTTGTTAAAAAAACAGCTTTAAAAATCAAAAGCTGTTTTTTGAAATTATATTTTACAATTTTAGTATTTAAATTTACTCTAAGGCTGCATAACTCCAGCAAAAGCAATCCATGCAAGAACTGATTTAGCTACTAAACTTAAAACTATATAAGCTTTTTCCCCATATCTATAATCTTTCCACTTACCTACTTTTTTGTATTGTAAAATCATATTAACTGGGAAAAGATTAAAGAATACAAAATAAGATCCTGCTAGAGCATACACAAACCAAGGTACCTCTGAGGGGCTTGAATTACCAAAAGCATATAATATAACTACTACCCAAGGAGCAAGTCCTGCAATAGTTCCAAATATAAAAGGTTTCCAATCTGTTTTTTCTTTATATTGATTAATTTCTTCCATAACAAGTCCGAATAAATTCATTACTGCATTAACAACAAAAATTAAAATAAGGGAACCTATATCATATACTCCAAAAAGCAGACTTATAAGAACAATCATTAAAGATGAACTGACTGCATACTCATACCATCTAAACCTATTTATGCCTTTTTCTAAATCTTTATTATAAATTTTGTTGCCCCAAGGACTAACGATAATAAAGTGAGCTATAGCTGATATAAATAAGAACATAGAAACTACAATTCCAAATGGAAAATCGAATAGTTCTTTTGTTTCTGTAACAAGTCTCATTTGTGTTGTATCAAATGTTAGGAAGTAAGAACGTATTGGTACTTTAAATGATGATATTTTGTCAATATTTAAGGCAAACCAT
Organism: Clostridium sp.; assembly: GCA_012512905.1. Lineage (GTDB taxonomy): Bacteria > Bacillota > Clostridia > Clostridiales > Clostridiaceae > JAAZDF01. The sequence continues at coordinate 171 of JAAZDF010000054.1, read as the reverse complement.
AGCATTAATGCACCTTGTATTAAATGTAAAAACCCCATAAAAGTATTGAATTTTTTTAACGATGTATTAGTTATTTTCTTCGACATATTAACACTCCTTTTTAATATAAAATAATTTCACTAAAACTGTAATAATTTCAAATAAATAATAATTTATAATAGGGATAATTAG
>JAAZDF010000053.1 GCA_012512905.1 Clostridium sp. | reverse complement strand
TTGTGAGTATGTAAAAGAGTTAGGAAGTAATGATGGAGAAGTAGAATCAATCCATTGGGTAAAGATAGATGAAATTATTAAGTTGATTGCTAAGAATAAGATTAAAGATGGAATATCTATTGCAGCTTTTATGAAGTATTTTATTTACAAAAGAATCATAGAATAAAAACCCAAACTATTCAATACTTCTGTTGGCACAAAAAGTTTATTGTTTAAAATTAGAGTTATGAAATCTGGTTAAATAAGAGAGGAATAGTTTATGAAAGATTTAAAGAGAATAATTGTGAGAGATTTTGACTCTACATATCAAGCCAAGCTTTGGATTGAAAGTATAGAAAAAGACAATAGTGAAAACACACTTAATAAACATAACTTGAACATTCAAAATACCATGAAAGGAATATTAAGGACCACATTTTTGCTGACAGATGAATTGTCAATATTCTATAGTGAAATTTTCGATGGAATTTTTTTCTTAGAGTGGGGTCCGCAAGAGGTCGCAAGAATTCTTGGCTACGAAGAAAACGAAAAATTACCAATAACCATTTTCGCTCCGACTTCCGACATTACTCAATTAAAAGATAAAGCGTCATTTTTGAAAAATTCATCTAAATTTTCAAAGTGCTTTGTTGATAATGATAATAGTTTAAATGAATGGATGTATGGCAAAAGATCACCAAGTAAATGTGCGATAAGCATCGAAGATTATGAAAAATGGTATCATGATCAATCTTCAAAGTGGTTTCTAGCAATTGAGAAAGGTTTAATTAAAGTTAAAGATTGGAATGACGCTAAAAATGGAGTAGATAAAATTTTTCCTTTTGAACGCATAACTAGAGATTCTGTAGAACACTTAAATAATCTTCCCAAGGAATTAACTACACATATTAATATGATCTTAAATTTACCTTCTACTTCTACTAATGAAAGGCAAAACATTAGAAGTGAAATTATAAATTTGGCAATAGGTGTTAAAAATAATAGAGATAATCTTTTTCTGAAAAAATATTCATCATTAAATTTAGGAGTCTACGTAGACATAGTTCAAGATGAAAGAGCAAATGTTTTGTATTTTATCGACAATATTTCTGATAATGCTCAATTGAGGTATCTATTATTTTGGTGGTGGAATCAACTTTACATGAAAGCTATTGCTCAAAAATACCACGCATCTTATATTACTTTTAATTCAAGCTTAGATAATGTTCTTTTATTTAAAAATGATATTACAGTGAATTATTTTTAAGTAAAGAAATACTATTATCCTTAGGACTACTTCCTAAGAATGTGTCCAATATGAAGTTAAATTTACAAAAATTTAGCTTCTTTGACAAGAAGGAAGCTATAATGATAAATGGTAGTATTATAGAAGATGTAATGGAATTAACACCGAGTACTTTTTTACAACTAAAAAATAATGCGAAAAGAATTTTCTTAAAAGATGAACATATAAAAGGTGGAAGAATATATGACATTTCTCTTATGATATCGGATGTTTTAGATACATCGCAAACTTATAGAGAAAGATTTAAATCAGCATCAATAAAACTTTTTGTAGTTGGCTTCGCAAGTATATTCATGATTTTGTTTGATCTAGAAATAATAGAAAAAATAGGATCGTTTAAAAACTTATGGATTGTCCTAATTTTGTTACTTTCAATTCCATGGTCTGAAATTAATGATATGTTAAAATTAAAAAAGAGTAAATTAAGTGCTACAATAACTCTTTACGAAGAATAGCAAAATAATTTACTTTATAGGATATTTAAATTCCTCGAAAACATAAAATCCAAACAACCATTTTATGGTCTTGTCAAGTAAAGTGTGTAAGTAATTAATTTAATCAGTGTGATTACTGGTCCAGGTCGTAGACTTGGACCAGTTTTTTAAATTTTGGAACTATATTTTATTACTCGATCTTTGAACTTGTC
>JAAZDF010000052.1 GCA_012512905.1 Clostridium sp. | reverse complement strand
TAAATTGAAACTCCTAAAATATCTGTAGGCAAAAGGTCTGGAGTAAACTGCATTCTTGAGTATTTAACATCAAAACTCTTAGAAAGGGCCTCTGCAATAGATGTCTTACCCACCCCTGGAACGTCTTCAATTAATATATGTCCACCGGCTATTACTCCTTTAAGTATTTCGTATAAAGTATCATCTTTTCCTTTTATAATTATTTTTATATTATCTACAACTTTATCTACTATATTCATAAAATCTCCTATAATTTTCATTTCCTTAATAATAACATCTAAAAATAAAAAGTTCATCAACTAAGATGAACTTTACAATGAACTTTTATATTTATAGTTTTATTTTTAATAGCCAATTAGGTTAAAATCAAGTCGGAAATTAGAAATTATATATCTTTCAACTAATATGTTTTTGGTTCTTTTTTTAATTTTTAATTTCACTCACGAGAATTTTTCCTATTGATTCTTAGTTAATTTATACTTAACTTTTATATTTCATCTTTTATCTTTTTATATTACAATTTAAATTGATATTTATGGTGCAGGGTCTGGATCAACTGCTGGCTCTTCTGGTGCAGGTGCTTCTGCCGCTGGCGCCGGTGCTGCTTCTCTCTTTTTTGTTCCATACTCTACTATGCCATCAACTCTTTTGTAACTGTCATTAGATAGTACTTCAGTTTTGATAACTTTCCCACCCTGAACAATATCTCTATAAGTAGTAGATGTATAACCTGTTACTGGTGGTACAACTACTTCCTGAGTTCCCTCATACATACTAGCATTTGCTCTTCTAGTTGTACTTGGCTTATTAACTGAGTTTACTTTGCTATACACTCTATAACTTTTGCCACCCATATCACTTGTATTACCATATATTACAACATTTATAGTTCCCCCACCAGAATATGAATGGATAACTATTGGTGAACTATAATTATTTTTAAGTTTAAGATCTAGGCTCGGGCTATATACAACAGCGTCGAGACCTGCATCCAGGTAGAAAACTTTCATGCTGTGGTTTCTTCTCTGGGCTATTCCAACTCCAGAGTGAACTGCCGCCTGATAAAGAGTACTAGAAACCTGGCAAATTCCTCCACCAATTCCATCCTCTATTTTATTTCCCTTAATAACTCCTGCGTTTTGAAAACCGTTAGATGTTGTAATACTTCCAAGGGCCTCATTATAACTGAAAACTTCTCCTGGCATTATAACGCTTTGAGATATTTTACTTGCTGCAATTCCTATGTTATTAATTCTTCCAGATGTAGAGTTTCCATAGCTAGTTTTATAACTTGAAAGAACTCCATTAACTTTATTTAAATCCTCTGCCTTTACTTTTGGTTTTGTCACTACAACTTCCGCTTCTATTTCAGGATTCTCTTTTTCAAGATCTAAAACAGCCTCTTTAATCTCTGCTTTAGTTTCATCGGCCTTTAAGGCTCTTCCATCTTTTTCTGCTGTAACATTAAAGCTTCCACCAGAAACTTTTATAGTTGCATTTTTTTCGCTTTGATTTACTTTAGATTCAATTTCTTTAACAAAGCCATCTAACTTTTCTTCATTAAAAGTGTAAGTTACAGAAATATCATCCGCCTCTACATACTCCTTAGCTTCTATTCTTTTTATCTTCTCATCAAAGTCTAAGTCTTTTCCAACACTTAAAGCATCATCCACTATTTTATCTGAGTCTAAATTTAACTCTAAATCTTTGTATAAAAGATTAAACTCTTCCTCTGCTGCATTTACCTTAACTGAGTTCTCTTCTATAAGAGGTTTAATTTTGCTGTCTATTTTCGCTTTGGCATCTTCTTTAGTATCTCCAGAAAAATCTACATCAAGGATAGTAACCCCAGGATAAACTTTATCTTCCCAGTCGTTTATTATCTTTTCATCAATCTCTCTTTGAGCCTCTAAGGAAGCATCTACTGCTGCATCATAAGCCTCAGCCGCATGGCTCTTTTCTTTTTCAAGTGCTAGTACGTCATATGTAAAAAAAGCTCCCCCAAGAAGAACTATTACTATTAAAGCTATAAGTGAATATTTCTTTTTATTTGTCATTTTCTTCAACTCCAAATTTTAATTTATAAATGTAAAACAAAATAATTCCAAGTTCTATTAGTAGTTTTTATTATAACATTTTTGCGTCTAATACTTTCTACAAATGTATTACAATAAAACATTTATTATCTAAAGCATTATCTATCATATAATAATAATTATCAAGTGTTTTGCAGAATGTTAATATAAAATATCAATTAATGTTATAATATACTGAGAATTTAGGAGATGATTAAATATGTCAAATTTACAAACAAATTTAAAGGAAAACTTGGAAAACCTGATAAGTATTCAAAGTCCAACTGGTTATCACAGGGACATCAATGTATTTTTAAAATCTTTTTTTGAGGGAAATGAAATTCCCTACACAGAGACAGTTAAAGGATCTTTTTTGGTTACTTTTAAGGGAACAAATGATTCAGATGCTATTTTATTCTCAGGTCATGTTGATACCCTAGGCGCTATGGTTAAAAAAATTAAACCTTCTGGCTCTTTAGAATTTACTCTTCTTGGTGGATATATGTATAACACCCTTGAAAGTGAAAACTGCATGGTTAGAACATCAACTGGCAAGAAAATCTCAGGAACAGTTCAGACAACTATGCCCTCTGTCCATATAGATGGAAATAAGGCTAGAGAACTTAAAAGAGAACAGACAACTATGGAAGTAATCTTAGATGAGAGAGTATCATCCAAAGAAGATGTTTTAAATCTTGGGATAGATATTGGAGACTTTATATTTATTGATCCGAAACTTAAGGCTTTAGACAATGGATTTATTAAATCAAGATATTTAGATGATAAGGCTAGTGTATCTGTACTTCTTGAGATAATGAAAAATTTAAAAGGTAAAACTTTAAACAATACAATTCACTTTTTTATATCTAACTATGAAGAAGTTGGTCATGGGGCAAAAGCTGCTATTCCAACTAATACAAAAGAATTTATTGCAGTAGATATGGGGGCTCCTGGTAACAATCAAAATAGCTCTGAATTTAAAGTAAATATCTGCGTAAAGGATAGCTCTGGTCCTTATGACTTTGATATCAAAGAGAAAATGATAAAAATATGTAAGGATAACGATATTCCCTTTGCAGTAGATATATATCCTCACTATGGATCAGATGCTTCTGCTGCCCTTAATGCTGGCTACGACATAAAGTCAGGCCTTATTGGCCCTGGAGTATTTGCATCCCATGGATATGAAAGAACTCATATGGACTCTATTGTAGCTACGTACAATTTAATTTATAATTATATTCTTTTATAAAAGATATAAATGCTAATCGGGCTGATTTAACCTGATTAGCATTTATTTTATGTTTTTCATTTTTTATTTCATATTTAAAGTTCATATTTTAAATTGTTTTCTTCCGTAATTATAGAAGGTACCTTTTTTAATATAAACTACTAAGAACCTGGGCCTTTGCTGCAATACCTTTTAATTTATTATTTTCATCCACAACTGCTATAGGGAACCTTGCCTCAGTTGCCATTGGAATAATATCTGATATTAAGTCCTCTGGAGAAGCCGTTAGTATATCACGCACTATATAGTCATCCATAGGCTCATTATTGTCTCTTGCCTTCATAGCATCTTCTATTGTAAGGACTCCTATAATTTCAAGTTTATCTCCTACAACAAAAGCACTTGATACACCATTTCTTCTCATTTCTCTTATAGCATACGTTACCTTGTCGCTCAGTTTTACAAGAGAATTTGGAGTAATCATTATATTTTTAAGAGTCAAAACTTTTGTCATATCCGCATCATCTATAAAGTCTCTAACATAATCATTTTTTGGATTACTAGACATGCCCTCTGGAGTATCAATTTGAATAACCTCTCCGTCTTTCATTATTGCAATCCTATCTCCAATTTTAAATGCTTCATTTATATCGTGTGTTATAAATATTATTGTTTTCTCTAGTTTCCTATGAATAGATAAAAGTTCAAACTGCATATCTTTTCTAACTAAAGGATCTAGGGCTGAAAAGGGCTCGTCCATAAGAAGGACCTCCGGGTCGTTAGCAAGGGCTCTTGCTATACCTACCCTTTGCATCATACCACCCGAAAGACTGTCTATAAGCTGATTCTCCTGGCCGTGGAGGCCAACCATATCAATTACCTCTTGAGATTTCTTTTCTCTCACATCTTTTGGAACATTTTTTACCTCAAGTCCATAAGATACATTTGATATAACATCTTTATGAGACATAAGTCCAAAGTTCTGAAATACCATCGACATTTTCTCACGCCTAAAATCTCTTAGCTCTTTTTTATTATAATTTGAAATATTTTTTCCATCATAATGAACTTCACCTCTTGTTGGTTTGTTAAGCATATTAAAGCACCTAACAAGAGTTGACTTACCAGAACCTGAAAGTCCAATAATAACAAATATCTCACCTTTTTTAACTGTCATATTAACGTTATTTAAAGCAACAGTCGTTCCTGTTTTTTCATATATAAAATCTTTTCCTTTACCCTTAGCCATAAGTTTTTCAGCATCGCTTTTATTTGCTCCGTAAAGCTTTGAAACACCTATAACTTCAATTAAAGTTTTATTTAAGTTTTTACCATTAGCTTTCAATTCCATTATCCTCCTTATCTGTAAACCATGCCTGGGATAATCTATCTAAGAGTATAGCAACAATAACAACTGATGTTCCTGATACTATTCCTCTACCTATTTCAATTCTGTTAACACTGTTTAGTACTTCCATTCCAAGACCACCTGCACCAATCATAGAAGTTGTAACTACCATGGCCATAGCCATCATAATAGTCTGATTAACTCCTGTCAGTATTGTAGGAAGGGCCTGAGGAATCATCACTTTAATTAGTGACTGCATATAAGTAGATCCAAAAGCCTTAGAAGCCTCAATAACCTCTTCATCTATTTGCTTTATCCCGTGGCTTGTCATTCTTATCATTGGAACTATAGAGTATATTGTTGTTGCAATTACTGCTGGCGCTTTTCCAAGCCCAAAAAATAGTAATGCTGGAATCAAGTATACAAATACCGGCATAGTCTGCATAGTGTCAAGAATAGGTCTCATTATTGTATCTGCTCTTTCGCCTTTCGAGACTAGTATTCCAATTGGAAAACCAAGTACCAGGGAAATAATTACAGATGTTATAACAATTGATAAGGTCTCTGTCATCATAGTCCAGTATCCCATAAATCCTATGAAACTCAGTAGGGCTGCGTATAAAATTCCAGTAAGTAAACTTGATGTTTTATATCCAAGAATAAAAACAAGGATTATAAAAACAAACCAAGGAATAAAATTAAGTACATTTTCTGTAAAATTAATTTGCCCAATAAGTCCCTGCCTTATTTTAGAAAAGAATCCATCATACTTTTCACTAAAATTTCTTATAGAATCATCTATTGCATTAAGGTTTACATCAAAAGTAAAAGGGAATTCTTTAAAATAACTCTTTTTAGCCTCTGCACCAATTCCAAGGTCAGTAAAAAGTTTGTCTCCGTTTTCCTCTGAAAGCCAGCTTCTAACAAGGTCTGGGTTTTGATTTATAAACCAAACTGCAGTTTCTTTATAATCTGCTCCGGTGTCCTGCATATATGCTAGGGCCTCTGATGTCAATGCACTTGATGTTTCATATTTCTTTAAAAACTCTACAAACTCAGGATTATTGTCATTAAACTCATTTGATGCCCCTATAACAACATCAACTGAAGGTAGCTCCCCTATACCATCCTTATATTTATCCGGATCGTATGGATCGTCTTCAAGTAATACCATGTCATATTTTCCTGTAAGCCACGTAGGCTCCCAGTAATAAGCCGCTATTGGTTCTCCTTTTTCATAGGCATTTGAAATACTTGCTCCAAGAGATGCCTCAGATCCTGGCCTAAAATAAACAAAGTTACTATCAAGGCCGTAGGCATTGTATTTATTAAACATAATCTTATCTACTTCCCACCCAGGAATAGATCCGTATAGTCTACCCATTTCAGGTTTTTCTTCGTCCTGAAACACATCGCTATATTTTTTTAAATCTTTAACAGTTTTAAGGTCCGGTGCCATTGGCTCTATGCCTCTTTCCGGGTCCCCCTCAACTACATATCTTGGAACATAAATGCCTTGATTGTTATCATCAAAATTAGTTCCAAGTTCTACAAGTTTATTTTCTTCTATATCTCTCATATAGGAAGCTATATTATCTGTCCAAACTTCCATATGAACATCAATCTCACCACTTAAAAGCCCTTCATGAAGTATTGTTGTACCTCCTGTTAGCTCTTCAAAGGTATAACCAAAAACTTCCTCTGCTACAAGCCCTGCCATAGCATTATGAAATCTTGCGCTATCCCAGCCTGCATCTGCAAAGATAATATGTTTCTCACTTTCTTCTGCTAATGCTTTATCTGTTGGAACAACTCCAAGTCCAATAAATAAAACAAATAGAAAAGAGATTATTTTCTTTATCTTATTATTCATATTTTCTCCTTCTCCATTTTCTTTTTTTTATACTTTTCTAACTATTAATATTTTTTATCTTATCATATGGATAATAAAGTAAACGAAAAAAAGACCTGTCTTAACTTTTTATTAACCTTATGTGTACCTTTTGTGTATAATATTCACACCGAGTACATATCTATGGGTTTTCATGTAAAGTCTATTCACAAGTATCATGTATAAAAAAAAATCATATTAAATTCTTATTAATTTTACAAAAAAATACCACCAGTTTAGAGTAAGTAGAGAGATTTTTTTACTCTTTTAAACTGATGGTATATTTAAATTTTTATTTTACTATTTTTTTTATATTTTACTATTTTTTTCTTATATTTTCAGCTTTCTTTATCTTTACTCGGCGCTTCTTTCTCTGAGGGATACTTCTATAATCCTATCTATAAGTCCAGAAAAACTTATTCCTACATGAGATGCTGATTTTGGAAATAAAGACGTTTTAGTCATGCCTGGAAGAGTATTTATCTCTAGTACATAAGGAACCTTATCTTTAATTATTAAGTCTACTCTAGAGTAAACGCTGCACTTTAATGCATTATATGTATCAAGGGCTAGTTTATCTATTTCACTCTGAAGATTTTCTTCAAAAACTATTATCTCTTCAGTTGCTCCTCCTGCTTGATATTTGGATTCATAGTCAAAAAATCCTCCCATTTGAGGCTTTATTATTAAAGTAGGTAGAACCTCTCCGTCCAGTATAGGAACGGTCACTTCGTCTCCGCCAATAAACTTTTCAACCATAACTTCATTATCATAGTTTAGTCCATCTTTTACAGCATCCTTAACTTCCTCAAAATTACTGCATATATAGGTAGCAACCGATGATCCACCGCTATTAGGTTTTGATACTACTGGGTATCCAAGGCTCTTTATATCTTTTTCTAAAACCTCATCACCCACCCCATATATTATCCAAGGGGCAGTTCTTATGTCCCTACTTTTAAGCACAGCCTTACTTATATCTTTATTCATTGATATAGCACTAGACAGCATATCGCAGCCAGAATAGGGAATATCTAGGCTCTCAAGTATAGCCTGAACATTACCATCTTCACCATATTTGCCGTGAAGGGCAAGAAGCGCAAAATCAATATCCTTAGTTTTTTCTATAATATCATCTTTCTTATCAATTATTACTTGTTTAACTTCATATTTACTTCTATCAATATTATCCATTATCTCTTTTCCAGATGATAAAGATACTTCCCTTTCTGTGGAAATTCCTCCCATAATAACTCCAATTTTCATATCTTTCTCCTTAACTTATCTTTTATTTTATATACATATTATTTTTTTAGATATTAAAATATCCACTAACTCTATCTTTAATATATACGTTTAATATATACGTTTAATATATACGTTTAATATATACGTTTAATATATACGTTTAATATCTATCTTTAATACCTACTTTTAATACTTGCTAGTATCTTTCTACACCTATCAATGCCTACAAGCATTTATAAATATATGTTTTCTCCCTTTTAATAAATAGCTATTTTAGGATAATCATTTCTTATTAGATACATTTTACTTATTATATAATAGTTTGAATGACTGGCTGCTTAAACTTATTTTGTTATTAACTTTGATTTGTTTTTCTTGTAGTAAGTGCAAATAGTATTTAAGGGACAAATGCCGCACTGGGGAGACCTTGCTGTACATAGATTTCTTCCGTGAAATATAAAGAGATGATGGGCCTCTATCCAAATATCCCTATCTAGTTTTTTCATTAAGGCTCTTTCTGTCGCCTCAACATTTTTCTCATTCACTATTCCAAGTCTATTTGTAATTCTAAATACATGAGTATCTACGGCAATGGATGGAATATTAAATGCTGTTGACAGCACAACATTTGCAGTTTTTCTACCAACTCCTGGAAGCTTTATAAGACTCTCCATATCTCCTGGCACCTCTCCGTCAAAGTCATCTCTAAGCATTTTAAAAGTTTTTATAAGGTTTCTACCTTTACTTTTATAAAGACCTATAACTTTTATGTAATCTACAAGTTCATCGTAGGTAAAAGTTAGAAAATCATCTAAAGTTTTATACTTTTTAAACATTTCTCCTGTAACTTCATTTACCTTTTTATCTGTTGCCTGGGCAGATAAGATTGTTGCAACGAGAAGTTGAAGAGGATTATCATGAACAAGCTCTATCTGAGCATCTGGATACATGTCTCTTAAAGTCTCAATAATTTCAGTATTTTTTTTATTCATTAACTAGTCCTTTCAGCGCGTTTATTTGTAAAAACCTCTATAAGTCTCTGGTAACATATTTGCTATACTTTTCATTATCTCATCCATTACGTCTATATCATAATCATTTTTTGTTTCATTTTTTCTTCTTTCTCTTACATAAAAGGGTTTTCCTATATTAATATTAATAGTCCCTTCATTAATGCTTTCACTACTCATATCTCCTGATTTACTTATTGGAAGTATTTTTTCATTTCCATGCATTGCTATAGGAACAATTTTTGCCTTTGAAAGCCTTGCAATTAACATAATTCCTCTTTTACCTTCAATCATCTGTCCACTTCTAGACCTTGTTCCTTCTGGGAATATTACTATGCTCTCCCCATCTTTTAGGCTTTTTATTATTCTTTTCATGGCCCCTTTGTCTGGTGTATCTGGCTTAATAGTTTCGTTTCTATAAATTCCAATAAAAAGTTTAGTCAGATTATCTCCTGAAAGCTTCTGACCTGCTACGTATATAGGATCATACTGTCCAATTACCCTATCAAGGGTAGGACCATCTATGTTACTTAAGTGGTTACATATAAAAATTATAGGTTCATTTTTCTTTGGAAGATTTTCTTCTCCATTAACCTTAAGTTCTACTTTGTTTTTAAAAACGCTGTCCATATATTTTCTAGCTACAAATTTTTGAAAGCCTTCTGGCATTTTAACGAGCATATTAATTAATTTTTTCTTCAAAATAACTCCCCTCTTTTCATATAGATCTATTATAGGTCTCTTTTATAAATTTCATCTAATAAATTTTCATATTTTTCGAGATACTCAGTATTTATACATTTTTTATCATAATTTAAATTTCTTCTTTTAATTTCAACTAAAGCATTTCTTTGAAGAAGTTTTTTACCCCTCCAACCTGCTGATGTGTCCCTATACTTTCTAAAGTCTTTATTCGTAAGGCATAGTAGGTCCCTAGCATCTGGATTTAACATATAGTCTTTTGGTCTAAATCTTTCAATATAGCTCTCTTTTTTACCTTTATTTAACGGGCAAACTATTTGACAAGTATCACATCCAAAAAGTCTACCTTTAAGCATTATCATTTCTTTTTTATCAAGTTCTTTTTTTTGACTTATAAAAGATAAACACTTTTTTGTATCATAAATACCTTTTCCTAGAATAGATGCAGGGCAGGCTTTAACGCATAGATCGCAGTCGCCGCATGTTATATAATCCTCTACCCTAATTTCTTTTCTTTCTGTAGACTCTAAATGATAATTTGTTATAATCTCTCCAAGAAAAACGTAGCTACCATAAGTTTCAGTTATAAGCATACTATTTCTACCTATTTCGCCAAGGCCGGCTATGTATGCAAGGTAGCGCTCAGGAAGTTGATTATTATCAACAAAAACTTCCGCCTTATAGCCTTTATTTCTAATAAGAACAGCTATTTCCTCTAAGTAGTCTCTTAAAATAATGTGGTAATCTTCTCCAAGGGCGTAAAGGGAAAAATATTCACCCTTAGGATTTTCTACACTATAGCTATAAGGAAAGGCAAAACTCATTATAGTTTTACCGTCTTCCATAATATTTTTAAAATTAATCCTATTTTCTACAGACTCTTCTTCAAAACTACTATCTAGACCCTTATCTTTTCTATATTTAAAAAAATCATAGGACTCATCTAGCCTTTTAAAATCAATAAAGCCATAGTGCTTTATGCCTAAATCATTTATTTTTTTTACTATATCATCCATTACTTCCCTTTCTTTTTATATCATAATTTAATTATAGTTGAATTCCTCAGATTAGACAAAATTTTAAGTATTTTTTAATTTTTGATAAAAGATAAAAAAAAGATAGACTCTAAATTTAAAGTCTACCTAAGGCATTTTATCTATATACTTTAATTTCAGAGTTTTCGCTTCTCTTTAACAGATTTCTTGCAGGTATTCCTACAGCTGTTGAATTTTCAGGAACATCTTTAAGGACTACAGCATTTGCTCCAATTTTTGCCCCATCATGAATTTCGATAGGCCCAAGAATCTTAGCTCCAGCTCCAATAACAACGCCTGTACCTATTTTTGGATGCCGCCTTGCTTCCTTATCAAGTTCTATCTCAGTTGATCCAAGGGTTACCCCATGATATATAACGCAGTTATCTCCAATTATTGAAGTTTGTCCTATAACTATGGCCGCTCCATGGTCCATAAAAAGATTTTTCCCGATTTTTGCTCCAGGATGGATTTCAATTCCTGTAAGGAGTCTGCCCAGCTGACTAAAAAGCCTTGCAAAAAAATACAGTTTAATCCTATAAAGAAAGGCTGCAAGTCTATATATTAAAATTGCATAAACAGAAGGATAAAGAAGCATAGCCTCCAAATAGGAGTGGACTGATGGATCTTTTTCTATAATATTTTTTATATAAGAATGCATGCTTTTTAGCAATATTTTCACCTCTAGTCAAATATTTTTGTTGATATATATTTCTCTCCACC
>JAAZDF010000051.1 GCA_012512905.1 Clostridium sp. | reverse complement strand
CGTATTCATGATCAAAAAGCACCGTAGTTACAATAACTTCGCCTTCTTCTTCCTGCTGTTTCTTAAGCATAGAGTTATATCCACCTATTGTATCTTTTTCAAGCCCTGACATTGATCCACTTCTATCAAGTATAAATACTATCTCAGTTTTTTTCATCTTAATCTCCCCTTTTCTTTTTGTTAATACAAGTTTATCAAGAAAAGAAAGTTAGATGGTCGCTTTCAATGCGACAATTAGGCTCCGAGTAGATTTTGATCAAAGCTAAATAATGCTTCGTTTATTTCATAAATATTATAATTTTCTTCTTTTATAAAAAACTCAATTATTATATCAAATATACTACTAGGAGAAAGTGCATATCCTGCTCTTTTAAGTAGATCATATGTTTCATCTAGATTTAAATTTAAAGATATTGAAAGTGCTATAGCTGTTACTTTACTTGGAGTATAGTTATTATCACTTCTAATCTTTGAAAAAAGCCTTCTGTCTATGTTAGCTTTTTTATAAACTTCTACATCTGTCATTCCCTTTTCATCAATTAATCTGAAAAGCATTTCTGTAAAAGTTTCTTCTTTTCTAGAAACAAGGTCATCAAGACTTCGCTCCTTTAAATTTGGGTCAACAGGAATATCTTCTAAATAAGTATCTTTATACATAGCTTCTTGAAGATCATAGCTTTGCATGGACCTGCTTGTTTTTTCTATATAATTCTCATCTATATATTTTTCTATTTTGTCAAAAAGTTTCTCGCTAAGTAAGACAGATTCTTTTTCATATACTACAAGATATACATCCATCTCATTCTTTAAAAGAAAATCACCTATTGCTGATATTGCTATTCTAAGGGCTTTATCTTTTGGGTAGCCGTATATGCCTGATGCGATTAAAGGAAAAGCTATAGACCTTATATTGTTTTCTAAAGCAATATTTAAGGAGTTTTTATAAGCATCATAAAGAAGTTTATCCTCACCATAGCTTCCACCTCTCCAGATAGGCCCTACAGCGTGGATTATATGTTTTGCATAGAGATTGTAACCCTTTGTTATAACAGCTCCACCGACTGGTAAGTGACCTAATTTATCACATGCATCTTGAAGTTTTTTTGTACCAGCTGCTTTAAAAATAGCACCACAAACTCCCCCACCTTTTTGTAATTGGACATTAGCAGCATTAACAATTGCATCTGTTTGCATTTTTACTATATCGTTTCGCACTATTTTAAATGGCATATTCTACAACTCCCTCTTTAAAATATAATTCATTTTAGTAATTATTGAATCTTATCGATAATAAAAAAAATTTCATCAATTATCAATAAGACTAGATTTAATACACTAATTAGATATCTTTTATAAATATTATATCACGAAGAATCTCAGTTCTACTTATATAGCATTTTACTTATAAATTTATTCTTAAACTTAGGATGGTGAAAGCATTATATATTTAGAATTCTCTCTTTAAGTGCCTATAATAAATATTGTGAAATAGATATTATAAAACAAAAAATCTCTAAGTTATGGACTAACTTAAAGATTTTTTATTTTGTTATGTTTATTTTAATTTAAATTATCAATAGCATACTGAGCTTCATCTTCAGTAAACTGTTCGCCGTACTCGGAGACTAACTGATCATAAACAGCTGAGTCTGACATATTCATTTCATTAGCATAAGTTTTTGCTTTGTTTAGTGCATTTTCCTTCCAATTCATTTCAACATTATCAATTGCATATTGAGCTTCTTGATCCGTAAACTGTTCACCATATTCTGAAGTTAATTGCTCATAAATTCCTTTTTTTGACATATGCATAGTATTTCCATATGTTTCAGCTTTATTTAAAGCATTTTCTTCCCAATTTGCATCTACATTATCTATTGCATATTGGGCAGCATCCTTAGGAAATTTACCGCCATATTCAGAAGTTAACTGATCATAAAGCCCAGCTTTTGACATATACATAGTATTTGCATAAGTATCTGCTTGACTGAGGGCTGATTTAAATTCTCTTGGTACATCCTCTTCTTTTTTATCAGTTAAAATAGGATCTTCTTTTTCAGTTTCTAAATCTATCTTTTCTTCTTTTAAGTCTTCTTTAGATTCTTCTTTCGGTTTGTCTAACTCTATCGGTGTATTTACTAATTCTTTAGCTTGATCTGATTCACTATCTGAACAGCTAATAATCGATAAAGTCATAGCTAAGCTTATAAATAAAATCAATATTTTTTTCATTATCATTCTTCCTTTCATATTATTTACTTTATAATTTCTTATGCTAGAAAATAATCAACCCATAAACAGACATTTTTGTACTTATGTGTTTACAAGTTGATTATTAAACTATATTTAGTTTTATTTTTTTCAAGAATAAATTAATTTAAGCGTTTACAGGAATAGGTGTTTTTTTCATTTTTGCAAAAGCTACGTAAGACAAAATCATTTGTATAATTACAAACATAAAATACATCATGAAAAGTAATATTGATACAGTATATAATATGGCTCCTACTAGAATAAAGGCTCTATTATTTAAAAAGTATCCTAATATATTAAAAATTAAACCTACACCTACTGCCAGCATATGAGGAAATACTAATGCGGTTGCAATTGCTGCACCTGCCTGCTCTGATCCAGAACTATTCCCTACCCCTCCAGCAAAATATGATATCAAATAAATTAAATATAGAAGTGATAGTATCCACGAAATTAGTGCAAGTTTGTTTTTTCCATTTTTTCTAACTTTTTCTTTGTTCAAATTAATCTCTCCCTCCTGATATAGTATCTGTTCCTTTTATATTGTACGAATATATAAAATGTCTTGCTTAAAAATAACGATATCATATATGAGGGTTCATTCTGTGTGCTTAGAGCCTACACTTTACATTGGAACAATAAATAAAAATAATACAAATAAAAGTAGTGTATATAGTATATATCCTAAAATGCTTATTAAAATATTAGATGATTTTATTATTGGTAATTTTTGTTTGATATTTTTATAATTAGTATATAAAAGGGTGAGTATTAATAAAAATGCTGCTAAGATAATATTTGCAGATCTCTCTTTGGAAATCGATTCTTGATCAAAAAAACCGACCATTGCCATGAAAATAAATAAATACCATAAAAACCCTATAGCTTTAAGTGGAATTTTATAAATTTCAAACCAAGAATTTTTATAGATTGGGGAATAATTTTTTTTATTTATTTTATCCTGCTTTTTTATCAAAGCATTTTTAAGTTCACTCATGCTTTGATACCTTTTTTTAGGATCCAGTTCTAAACATTTACTTATAATTCTAGTTAAATTTCCTTTATATATTTCTTCAGCAGGTAAACTTCCAGTAAGCATAATATTCATAGTTACTCCAACAGAATATATATCCGTTCTTACATCACTTTGATTAAATCCATATTGCTCTGGCGCTGCATACCCATAGGTTCCTAGTATAATAGTATCTAGAGATTTATTTGTTTTATGTAATCTAGAAATATCAAAATCAATAAGCTTTAAAATTCCATCATTATTGATCATAATATTTGAAGGCTTAATATCTCTGTGTATTATAACTGGATTACAAGAATGAAGTTCTTCTAATATATTAATTAAATCAATTGTATAGCTTATTAGATCTTTTTCACTAATAAATATAGAATTGTCCAATATTTCTTTTAATGAGTAACCATTAATATATTCTTCGATTATGATAAGCTTATTATTAACACTAATAATTTCATAGATTTTAGGTATATTTGAGATATTTAGTTTTTTGATTTTAGCATATACATCGTAGTTTTCAAGCTCAACAATCTTTTTTATATAAATTTTGTCATCTAGGGATGATTTTACTATATATACTTTTTCATTAGATATTTCTTTCACTTCAGTATAAAGTGATAATCTATAATTTTCAGTTAAATTCCCCATATTCCACCCACTTTCAGAACTATGATATAATTGTATCATATGAATTTGAAAAAAAAGCAGGTGATATAAATGAAAAACAATAAAACTGATCATTTATTAGATATATTAAAAAATATTAATAACAAATCTCATTTAAATAAATATGTTAACTTCCTAGAATCTAAGGAAAACAGTTTAGAGCTTTCAGAATATATTTTGAATATTTCACAAGAAAAAGGATTAAAAAAAATAGATGTTATAAATAATGCAAATATTTATCGGACTTATGGATATGAAATTCTAAATGGAAAAAAATTACCAAGTAGAAATAAACTTCTTCAGATATGTATAGGGAATAAGTTTACATTACTAGAAACCAATAAAAGTCTTACTTTAGCTAAATTAGGTGTTTTATATGCTAAGGATCCTAGGGACTCTATAATAATTTATACAATAAGCAACAAAATAAGTCTCATTGATACAAATATTATATTAGATGATCATGAGTTCAACCCTCTTGTGTAGGTAAGAGCATGACAATTAATTTTATAAAAACTTAATTATTCTATTATTTAAAAATGACCCCACAAAGTAGGGTCATTTGTTTAACTTCTATTTTCAATTTAAGTTGATTCTAGATTTTTGATTATTTATTATTTAAAATAATTCTTTCTTCCAAGTTGAAGGTGCAAGCAGTGCTATCATTGTAAAAAACTCAAGCCTACCCAGTAGCATAAGAAAAGATAATAATAACTTCCCACCGTTACTAAAGGCACTATAAGTTTCAGCGGGACCTACCATTGCAAATCCTGGACCTACATTACTAAGAGCAGATATGACTGCAGTTATAGAAGTTTCAAATCCAAAACCTTCTAAAGATATTAATATTGTTCCTATGATAAATATTATTGAATAAATTCCAAGAAAACTAAATATACTAGTAACCGTTTCATCTGATACAACTTTATTTCCGATTTTTATTGGAATAACTGCTCTTGGATGAAATATTTTCGAAATTTCTCTTTTAATTCTTTTAAATACAACTAGTATTCTTATAACTTTCATTCCACCTGCTGTTGAGCCTGCTGACCCACCAATAAACATTAGCATAAATAAAATAGCTTTACTAAATTCAGGCCAAGTATTAAAATCAACTGTAGAATAACCAGTTGTAGTCATAATTGAACCAACCTGAAAGAAAGAATCCCTTAAAGATAGTCCAATATTATGGTATAGACTTCCATTTATATTTATAGCAATCAAAATAACTGACATTATAATTATGCTGAGGTAGAGTTTAAGCTCTCCATCTTTTATTACTTCTTTCCATTTTCCTTTGAAAAGAGCATAGTAAAGAGTAAAGTTAACGCCTGCAAAAATCATAAAGGCCCCAATGACTAAATGGATGTAAGTGCTGTTATAAGCTCCTATACTATCACTTTTTATACTAAAGCCACCTGTTCCTACTGTTCCAAAAGTATGGACTGCTGAGTCAAATAAAGGCATTCCTCCAAGAAGTAGAAATACTATTTGAGAAATAGTAATTGCGAAATATGTAGTATATAAAACTTTCGCAGTGTCACTAACTTTAGGGACAATCCTATCTGGAGCAGGCCCTGGACTTTCAACTTTAAATATCTGAAAACCTCCACCGCCTAGTGTTGGTATTAATGCAATAGTAAAAACAAGTATTCCCATTCCACCAATCCAATGTGTAAAAGATCTCCAAAACAAAATTCCTTTTGGAAGCGATTCTATATTATTAATAAGTGTAGACCCCGTTGTCGTAAAACCTGATACAGTTTCAAAAAACGCATCCACAAAAGACGGAATACTTCCTGATAAAACAAAAGGAAGAGATCCAAATAGTGATACTAAAATCCATCCTAGTGCGACGATAGTAAGTCCTTCTCTGGCTTTTAGTCCTTTTTCATATTTAAAACTTTTTGTTAAAATTAATCCTACAATAGCTGTAATAATAATACTAATAATAAAAGCGCTCATATCCTCTTGTCCATGATAATAAGATATAAGCGTTGGAGGAATCATTAGTCCAGCTTCTACTAAAAGTAAACTACCTAATACCCTTATTACGATTCCAAAGTTCACTGAATCTTCCTCCCTTATTAGGACTAAGCATCTTCTTTAAAATAGATATATCTGATGCTAAGGTAAAGATAACCATCCTATCATTTTTATGAATAATAGTATTCCCGTCTGGTATTATAACCTGTCCTCTATGAAGCACAGCACCTATAATAATTCCCTCTGGTAAATTAAGTTCATAAAGTGGCTTTCCTACTATAGGAGAACCTTCTTCTGCAATTATTTCAGTTACTTCTCCTTCTCCTCCTAAAAGAAGAGAAACAGAAACTACCTTACCACCACGTATAAACTTTAAAATTTCACTGGCAGTTATATCAACCGGATTAAAAGCTACATCAATATCTAATGTATCTATTATACGTATATAATTTGGTCTACTAATTTTCGCAATAGTTTTATTTACACCTGATTGCTTTGCAACAAGGGCCATAAGAAGATTCTGCTCATCATAGTCTGTCGTACCTACAAAAGCATCCATAGATTCTAAATTTTCTTCTTCTAATATATCTATATCGGTTCCATCACCGTGAATTATCATCGTATTATGAAGTTTTACAGCTAAATATCTGCATCTATCTATATCTTTTTCGATTAATGTAACATTAACATCACGTGTTTCCAGTCTTTGAGCTAGGTAGTAACCAATTTTACCTCCGCCCAAAATCATTATTTTCTTTGAGCTTCGCTTATCTCTACTTAACTTAAGATTTTCAGCAAGTTTATTAACTTCCTTTGATTTACCTATGATATGCAGCATATCGTTTTCTTCAAGCTCTGTAGATCCATTTGGAATTATTAAATTTCCATCTCTGGATATTGCTGTAATTAAAAAACCATCAAAACTTTGCAAATCCATAAGACGCTTTCTGATAAATCTACTCATATTACCTATATTAAAATCAAAAATTGAAACTTTACCCTTAGCAAAATCCCCTGTATGAAAGTTATAACTTTTCATCAGATATCTTTTAATTTCAATGGCGGTTGTTAGATCTGGATTTACTATATGGTCTATACCCATTTCATTTTTAACAAAGCTAAATTGTTCGCTAAATTCAGGGTTCCTAATTCTAGCAATGGTTTGCTTACAACTTAATTTTTTCGCAAGTGAACAAATAAGTGTATTTGCTTCGTCGCTATCAGTTGTAGCAATAAGTAGATCGTAGGTCTCAATGTCTAGTTCTTTTAAAGATGCGATCTCAATGCCGTTACCTACTACAGTAAGTACATCTAAATGATTATTTATTCTTTCTAGAGTCTTATAGTTTGTATCAACTACAGTTACATCTATGTCTTCTTTATCCATTAATTCTGCTAATCTGTATCCTAACTTTCCTGCTCCAATAATCATTACCTTCATAATAATCTGCTCCTATTTAAATATTAATATATCCATTAAATGGCTATATACTTGAAATTCTATTTTATTTATAGATAACTATAAATGATTCCTTTCTCTTACGATATATTATAGTACTAATTCCTTTTATTCTATCACTTATCTTTAGATAAGTTAAATCATAACTTAAAATTAAAACTATAAAGTGTACCCAGAAAAACTGAGTACACCTTTTATTAGTTTTATTAATTTGTTTTGATATTAAATTATACTTTTGTTCTATTAAAAAAACTTTCAGCAAAATCTGCTATGGCATTTGTGAGTTCCTTTATATGCCAACTAGATGTATTTACAGTTAGGTGGTAAGTACCCCTATTACCCCAAGGACTTCCTGATATAATTTCTCGGGTTCTGGCTCTATTTTTATCTACTTGACGCATCTTACGTCTAATTTCTTTTTCTGATAAGTTCTCGCCTTCTGGTGCTCTTTCTATGCTTCGTTTAATCTTTGATTCTAAATCTGCGCATATAAAGATATTTAAAGGATTACAATCTTCAAGTATTTCATCGGCACTTCTTCCAACAATAACGCAGTTTTTTCCAGCTTTCGCAATTTCTTCAATTACATTTCTTTGTTCTAATAGCATCTCTACTTGAAGAGATTGCATAGAGAGTCCAGAAAATGAAGTTCTGAAGTTTAATGGTATTGTTCTCCAGCCCTGATTTTCTAGCATATTTTCAATATAGTTTTCATCCATTTTTTTATTTTGAGCAATCTGTGTAATTATTTCTTTATCATAATAATCAAATCCAAGCACATCTGCAAGTCGCTTACCTATTTCTCTTCCACCACTACCAAATTCTCGGCTTATTGTAATAATTTTCATATTCCACCTCGTAGTATTTTTTAAGTTTTCTTTTGTGTATATATATCTTAATTATATAATATTTACTCTTATTATAACATTTTAATTTCAATTAAGATTATCTTCGAACTTTAAAAATTAATCATGATTATAAATTATCTATCAAATGATTCTATCTAATATTACTTCATTATCAAATCAATTTTTTGATTGTTTGTCTCCATATAATCTTGTCTTATTTGAGATAATGATTTCCCCATTTCTTTATGAATAGCAAATCTATAAGTCTGAACACTAGCCCATCCATAAACAAATTCTAACCATGCTTGTATAGATTTTTCTTCTCCCTCAACTTCTACATTACCATTAGAAAGTAGTTTTGCCTCGACATTTCTACCTTTAGGAACTATTATGTCCCCTGTCTGAACAACCTCCCATTCAAGCATTGTTTTAATCCTAGGTAAATTTCTTCTTATAAATTTTTTTCTTTATTAATCTTTATATTTGCTAGTTTATCCATAATATTAACATAATAATCACTATGACTACTAATAGGAAGAATCTTCTCTACATAAAAATATACATCTTCATTTAACTTATAGGGAGTTAGTCTGTAACAACTCATATCTACATCATTCCTATTAAGCCATGCTACCGCTGAGAGTGTTTGTTCGTCAAAATCTGAAGCCACAAGAATTATTCTTTGGTTTTCATTAAAATCTTTTCTGCATCATTAGCTTCCAGAAATTCATTTAAATGTCTTACGCCTAACTCAAATGAAGTTAATTCGCCTATTTCAAATTCGTTTTTATACTTTTCAATGTATGGTGCATAAATCTTTCTTACTAGATCTTCTGTGTTTTCTATAGTTGCATAACTAGCTGCATATCTATTGCTTGAAACTCAAAAGCTTCTTTTCTACTTACAATATCTCTAATATCTCTTTTTATTTCAATAAGAACAATATCACCATTATTATCTACTGCGGTTAAATCACTTATTCCATTTCTCTCATTTCTTACCTGTCTGTCTACTATTAACATGGATTCTTCTTTATCACATATCATATCAATACTATTTCTTAAAATTTCTTCTATATGGTTTTCAGTCATTTGTAAATCAGAAAATGTAACTGGTTCAATTCTATTAGCTTGTTTTTCTTCTATTTTGTACAAATTTTATCTCCTCCTATCGTTCAATTAAAATTTTGACTCTTTGTAATATAATCAAATATCTAATATTTCTCTAAATCTATTTATTATTTTTAAGAATAATTTATCTCTCACTGCAATTTTCCAAAGGCCTTCATTAAATCTCTCTTGTCTTATATATAATGTCAAGATAGCTTTGAGTAGTTTTATATCCGCTGTAACTATAAATGTTTCAATTGTGCCCGTACCCTTTGTTACATTTTTAATAACAGTTAAGTAGTTATAAGAAATTAGATTTGTACCATATACCTCATCTATAAATTCTGCTAATTTATCATCATAAACTGGACTTCCAAAATTATATATATTATCTGTATTTTTATTATTCACAGAGTAGCTATATATATTTTTTTCGCCTGCAGT
Organism: Clostridium sp.; assembly: GCA_012512905.1. Classification (GTDB taxonomy): domain Bacteria; phylum Bacillota; class Clostridia; order Clostridiales; family Clostridiaceae; genus JAAZDF01. The sequence goes on along the minus strand of JAAZDF010000051.1, from coordinate 3,258 downwards.
TTCAAGGTATGGGATATATTTAACTAACTTCTCTACACTTTTCGTTGTTAGACTAGTATTTAAATTTCCACATAATTCTTCAATATATTCTCTTTTTACAATTGCTTCTAGCCAATCATTAGGTATACTTTTATATCCATATAATATTCCTGCTAGTCCTCCAGCAACAGCAGCTACTGTGTCTGTGTCATCTCCTAAGTTTACAGCCTCTAAAACACATGACTTATAATCATCAGTATTTAGTAAACACCAAATAGCTGCTTCTAAAGTATCTATTACATATCCACTACTTTTTATGTCATGAGCTAATACATTTTTAAAGTCTTTGCTTCCTATTCGATTAAAATAACTTAATTCAATTTGATATTCTTCTTGTTTCTTATAGTATTCTAATGCATCATGTACTCCTGAATCAACAGCTATCTCTTTGTCTTTACCTGTTAAAAGTTTAGATGCAATAAAAATGTATATACCACATGCTATATGACTTCGTTTATGTCGATGAGTTAGTGATGAAATATTATGTATAATATCAAATATTTCTCCCTCTTTATTATCTTTAAAATTTAATCCAAATTCTGATTGCAAATAAAATATAAGAGGGAGTATCCGCATTAAAGATCCATTTCCATTATCATTTTCATTATTTCCGCCGCATTTTAAAGGAGATATTCCCTTGGTGTATCTAATCAGGGATTCCTTTGTAGTATTTCCAATATCAAACACATCTCCATGAGCTGTGTAGTCCCCTTTGTCAAACCAATTTATAAAATTTTTCATAATATTATCATAATCTAAAGTTTTTGTAAGGCTTTCAGCTAGACATAAAGTTAAACTAGTATCATCTGACCAAGTACCTTTGGGCTGGTTATATGTTCCAAATGATCTCATTCCCATCACAGGATAGCGTGTTAATTCATTTCTACTATTAAATTCTACAGGTACTCCAAGAGCATCAGCTACTGCTAAACCCATTATTCCATCTAAAACACTATTTGACATCATTTACCTCCAACTATGATAAGATTGATATTTTTCTGATTTTAATTCGTGACATGATTACCTTAAAAAATTTAGATTTCTTCCAATCAATATTAAATAGTTTGTTTATTTAATACAAACTATTTAATATCGTAAGATATTGTTTTAGTGAATGTCTAGAACTTTCATTTTAATCTTTCCTGAAGGAATTTCTATAAATACTTCTTCATTTACTCTACTTCCTAATAAGCTTTTTCCAATAGGAGAATCAGCTGAGATTCTATTTTTCATAGGGTCAGCGTCAATTGTGCCAACAATTGTATATGTTTCTTCTTCTCCATCAGGTAGTTCTATAAATGTTACTGTACTTCCAAGTCCTACCTTTGCAGATTTCCCATCTTTAGAACTAATTATGACTGAATTATAAATCATTTCTTCAATGTTATCTATTTTCGCTTTTAACAAAGATTGCTGATCTAGCATTTCTTTAAAAGTTGCATCATCTGAAAAGTCACAAAATCCACGAAGGTGTTTAATTTCATCATTAACTTCTTTTTGTTTTTCATTTTTTAAATAAGTAAGCTCTTCTTCAAGCCTTTTTCTACCTTCTAAAGTCATGGGATATTTCTTAGACATACGATTTAACACTCCTCTTCAAAATTTTAATATATTATAAAATCAAATAAAACTTTTAATTTTTATTTATAGATGATATAAGAAAGTAAAATAACCTTATTTATTAAAGTAGTCAATCTTTTGATTTAAATTAATTCCATTTTATTTCTTCTAGTTTTTTAAGTAGTTCTTCCCATTTTGAATCTATCCATAAATACTTCCCACTAGAATCTTTTTCTTTAAGAACAACTTCCCAAACCTTGAATTTTTCATTGATTTCACTGGAACTTCCGAGATAAGAAAAAATTCTCTCATCATTTGATGTCCATGCGTATTCATTTTCAGTTGCAGTTTTTCTACTATAATATGTTCTGTTTTCTAATTTTTCAACTAAATCTGTTTCTAATCTATTTGGTGAAAACGTATAAAATCCCCACTTAATTCCATTAGTAAAAAGAACTTTATTAAAAGAAAAAAGATGTCCCTTAAGTTGCTCTATATTAACTTCTTCCCCAACGTGTTTCATCTCAATAACACCATAAATCATTGATTTATATGGCTTATCTGCTATATAATCTTTATCTAAAATAATAAAATCAGGAAATCCACTTATACCCCAAAATAATTTTTCTTGTTCATTTTTTCTAACTGTTCTTTTTCTTTTGGATATATTCCTCAATGAAAACATCTTAAATCCTTTTCTCATTCTTAAAAAACTCCAAACAATATTATATAAATCATCTTCTACATTATTCTGTTTTTCAATTAATTCAATCTCATCTCTATATTCTTTGAAATTCATATGGCCCCTTCACAATGTTTTATTTTCATAATTTTCTTTTTTATTTTATTTTTCTGTAATTAAAAAAATCTCTATTTAAATTATCCTTTTTTGTACTAGAACTACTACTACTATTGTATCTATTATATACTATATTAAAAGTATATTATTTATGTAGCTCAGAAATTCATATTTGTATAGTTTATCAAATACAATCAAATATCATATACAAAAAAACCCAGCTATATGCAATATTTCTGCAGGGCTGGGCTCTAGTATAAAAATATATTTAATCTATTTTACAAGAATCTTTAAAATATAAATCACATTTAATCTATATATATTATTGGTTTCTAGATTTTAATTATAGATAACTGTGAAGTCCTGGTAGTAGAACATTTACGCCAATAAATGTAAATATAACGCAGACAAATCCAATTACTGAAAACCAGGCAGCTGGCTCGCCTTTCCATCCCTTATTAAATCTTAGGTGAATATATACAGAGTATATAAGCCAAGTAATTAAAGACCATGTTTCTTTAGGATCCCATGCCCAGTACCTTCCCCAAGCTGCCTTAGCCCATATTGCACCTGATATTATAACAATAGTTAGCATTAGATATCCAAAGCCTATTACTCTATAGCTTAAATAATCACATGCTTCTTCATTAGGCAGAATACTACTTTTCTTTTTGTCTTTCTTTTTAACATTTATCAAATACATTAAAGAAAGGCCGCAGGCCACTGCAAAAGAACCATAAGATATAATGGCTGCTCCTACGTGAAATGATAGCCATCTGCTTTGAAGGGCAGGCATTAAAGGTTTTATATCTTTAGGCAGCATAGTTGCGTATCCCATCATAAGAAAGGCAAGGGGCATT
>JAAZDF010000050.1 GCA_012512905.1 Clostridium sp. | reverse complement strand
AGCCTCATGAGGTACAAACTTTTTGAAAAGTCCTACAAATAGACTACCGATAACTGAAACTACAAATACAATCACAGTCATTCCAAGTGCATTTGTAAGATTCGTTGTAATAGCAAGTCCTGTAGTTAATCCAAGAAACAGTATAAACAGTGGATTATTTTTTATAAATCCAGCTTTTTTATCTAATTTATTCATTTAATCCCCCTACTTACTTGATTCTACTGCAGCAAGTACTGCATTCACAATAGATACACTTGAAGACGTTGCAGCACTAACTGCATCTACAGAAGCGTTTTCATCTTCGTAGCTAAGGTCTTTAAATTGGTCTAAGAACTCTTCGTGGTCCACTTTTGTCCCTATTCCTTCTGTATCTTTAATCTCTAATATTTCAACGCTTTTTATAAGCTTTGCATCTTTATCTATTTCTACAGCAACAAGATTTGGCTCAGGGTTATCATAATCACTATCTAAGATAGCATATCCTGGAACTTCAACTGTATACTTAACTATAGATCCTTCTTCTGACTGATCTGTTATATTAGCTTTTTCATCATCAGAAATATCTCTAAATATTTTTACTTCTTCACCAAAATCAAGTGCCGCTTCTTTAGGACCATCATCTGATTCATTTGGATTTCCAAGTCCATCATCTTCTATTCCCATCTCTTCATTAAAATGAGCTTTAGCAGCATCTATTCCTGCAATAACAGCATCTGAACTCATTGTAGCTCCTGCTATTGCATCTATAAGTGATGTCGATGTTTTACTTTCAACGTATTCTTTAAAGGAATCGTCTCCTAGCTTGCTTCCAAATCCTTCGGTATCATTTAAATAGATAATATTATATCCAACAATTTTCCCATCGCCATCAATTCCTAAAGAAAATTCAATTCTATCTGAATATCCTTGATTTTCAATTATATATGCGTATCCATTTTCATCTACTTCATAAACTTTTTTTATTAAACCGCTATCATCTGTAAATTCTACAGGAATAAATTCCGCGCCTTCTCCAAAAAGTTCAACTAAAGCATCTTTATCACCAGATACCGCATTCTCATTAATGATAGGAGTTAGGGCTTTGTCAGCATATATTAATATACCACTTGAAAAAATTACTAATACTAAAACTATTAAAATACTTTTTACTTTGTTATTTTTCATATTTCTCCCCCCTACCTATTCTAACTCTGAAACAGCTTTTTCTACTGATAAGGCAACAGATTCTGATGAAACTGTTGCTGCACTTACAGAATCCACTTCTTTATCTTTATCATCAAAAGCCACTTCTTTAAACTGGTCTAAAAAATTACCAGCATTAATTTTAGTTCCAAGACCTTCTGTATCGTTTGATTCTAATATATTTACGCTAATTACTTTTTTCTCGCTTTTATTTAATTTAACTTCAATCAAGTTAGGCTGACCACCTTCTGCTACTGCATATCCTGGCACCTCTACATTATATGTAACTTCATCTCCATCTTCAGATGTATCTTTTATAACAACATCTTCTGAAAGATCTCCTTTAAATATTTTTATTGGAGTACCAAGAGGTGAATCTTCGCCTACAACAACCTCGCCTTTTGGAGCTTCCACTTCAAAAGATTTTGCCTCAAGAGGCATACCTGCAAAAAATGTAATGAAAATACCTAAAATAAATGTAGCAATAATTGAGTTTCTATATAATTTAACATTATATATAGACCACTTATCAGTTATGCTCTCTATTAGTGGAGTTAAAAGATTCATAATAAGTATTGAATAAATTACTCCCCCTGGAAGATTAGCTTGAAGTCTTATTATAACTGTAAGAACTGCTGCTCCTATTGAAAATATTATTTTTCCAGTTCTTGAAGTTGGACTTGTTACCGGATCTGTCATCATAAAGACAGCTCCAAACATTAATCCACCTGATAAGATATGAAACAGTGGATACCATATTCCAATTCCATGATAAACTGCAATAATACTTGTAAATATGAATACACTTCCTATATATGTAACTGGAATTTTCCAGTCTAAAACTTTTCTATAAGCAAGGTAAATTCCTACTAAAAGTATAAGAATTACACTTGTTTCACCCATAGCTCCTGGATACCATCCTAAAAATAAGTTTTTAAGACCACCAAACTGCTCAAGAAACATCCTAATACTTTCTTGGTCTTTGATAAGCCACCCAGCACTAGCAATAGATGAAATCGGAGTTGCACTAGTTGTTACGTCAGCAACAACGCTTCCAGCAAGGGATGAGACAAGAACTGCCCTACCTACACCAGCTGGATTAAATATATTTTGCCCAAAACCACCAAATACTAGCTTACCGATAAATATTGCAAAAAATGTTGCTACAGCTATTGCGTAAAATGATGTACTTATAGGTAATGACAAAACTAAGATAACAGACGTAACAAATGGAAAGGAATTTTTTATATGACTTTTTAAACTCTTCTTAATAACAAAAGAGTAAACAGCCTCTGTTATAAATGCTACTAAAGCAGATATAAGTATAAGTCCAAATCCATGTAAAACATAATCTATATCGTATTCAACGTAATAATATATCATTGAAAAAGCAAAAACTGCGAGTAGTCCAACTAAAAGTTCAGACATAATACGAACCGTACTATGGTCTTCATCCCTATAGTTTGGTGAGAATTTTACTAAAAATTTCATTTATTATAAGTCCTCCTATTTCTATTTATTTAACAGCATAGCTTTAGCACGTCTTACGCCTTCTGTTACTTCGATTTTCGAAGGACAAACATAAGTACACATACCACATTCTATACATTGATCTGCTCTAAGATCTGTTATAAGTTCAATATTTCCTGCTTTTTCAGCATCATTTATTCTAACTGGCATAATCCCAGCTGGGCAGTGGTCGTTACATCTTCCGCACCTAAGGCAAGCAATTGCCTCTTCATGATCGGGCAATACTATTGTTATAGCATTTGATGCATTTTGGATTGACGCTTCATCGCTCGTTAAAGCCTTACCCATCATAGGGCCTCCGCCAATTACTGTCACCTCATCTTTAGCATAACCACCTAAAGATTCTACAATTTCAGCTATTGTTACTCCAACAGGAACTCTTACATTAGAAGGATTCTTTATTCCATCTCCACTAATAGTACAAATTTTTTCCATAATTGGTCTACCAAGAGTCATAGCTTCTGCAAAAACTATTGCTGTAGTAGCATTATTAACTATAATACCTATCTCAGAAGGAAGCTTGTCATATCTATTTTTGAATATTTCAAAAATAAGTGTTCTTTCCCACCCAAGTGGATACTGGTCTGGAACTGTTACAACTTTTATATTTTCATACCTACTAAAAGCCTCTTCTATTCTAGGAATTAAATCTTTTTTTGTTTCTTTTATAGCAACTATAGCTTCTTTAGCTCCTGCCATTTTCTGCATTGTTCTTGTTCCTAAAACAAGAAGCTCTAGTTTGTCATCAACAATTCTAAAATCAGCTGTTATATATGGTTCGCACTCTACTGCATTTATAAGTACAGTATCTATACCTTTGGCTCCCCTATATTTAATATAGGTTGGAAATCCTGCACCACCACAACCAACTATTCCAGCATTTTTCATAAATTCTACAAGATCTTCTTTAGAAGCCTTATCTGGATCTATTGGTTCAAATGGTCTTACAAATGTATCTTTAAAATCATTTTCTATAACAACGTGCTCTGCTTGATTTCCAGAAGTATGAAGCCTATCTTCTATTCCTTTTACAACTCCAGAAACTGATGAAAATATTGGAACCTCAAAATGATCATTTCTTTTAGCAATCATTGTTCCTGCATTTACATAATCACCTTTTTTAACACAAACTTCAGTACATGCAACTATCGGAATATAAACTAATTTCCCAGCTTTTATTTCTTTAACTTCACCGTGACTTGTCAATTCTTTGTGTCCATTTAAATGTAACTTCATTGGACCTATTAATATTGACATAGTGTTCACCCTACCTTTCCCTTTTTGTTAAATTTTACACTATATAATTACAAATAAATACTTTAATTACTATCTGAATAATTATAACATAAACAGCATAGTTTTAAACCTTTTATCAAGTTTTTATTGTTAATTTTTAACTAAGAAACATATATTTTTCTCTATTCCTCTTTAAAATAGCAAAGAAAACATTTACATATTTTAAAGTAGTTGAAATTATATTTAGGCTTTATTTGCCAGCTTATTTTTAAAACCTATTTATTATTAGAACTTCCCATATTTCATTTATAATAACTAGTCTTTTTTTATTTCAGCTAGGTCTTTTTAGAAATAAGTTTTAAACTAAATCTTGATATATTAAATTTGCACGTAAAAGTTGTGGTCTTATAATTTATAAGTTTCATTTTTTATTTGCCTGTTAATCTACGAAACAAACAAGCTTTTATTTACTTCACTCCAGAAGAAAATTTTCGGCCTTTTTTGACTTATACTCAACACTCGACCTTTAAAATAATTAGATGCTTATATAATGTATTAAATAGTATTATAATGATATATATTAGATGAAAAATAAGAAAAAACACAAATTAGGTAGGTGAATTTTATGAAGAAGGCTGCTAGTTTATTAGTTATTGTATCTATAGCTTTATTTTCTATGTCATGCACAAAAAGAGCTGAAAATACTTTCCCGGAAAGTAATAAATTAGAAATTACAGAAGAAGCTGAAGTAAATGACTACTCTATAAATAAAGATGGATCCACAATAAAAAACAGGTACCCAGCACCTAAGGGCTATCTCAGGGTAGATACTCCAGAAAATAGCTTTGCTGAGTTTTTAAGAAATCAAAAGCTAAAGCCTTACGGAGATAAGGCACTCTTTTATAATGGTAAAAAGAAAAATGATAGCAGAATTTATGACAGCGTTTTTGATGTAGATATTGGTGATAGAGACTTACATCAATGCGCCGATGCTGTTATGCTTCTTAGGGCAGAGTATCTTTATGCTAATGAATTATACGATCAAATAAGCTTTAATTTTGTATCAGGCTTTAAAGCTGAATATATAAAATGGATGGAAGGGTATAGGATAAATGTAGACGGAAATAATGTTAATTATTTTAAAAATGCCGAGCCCTCAACTTCTTATGAATCCTTTAGAAAGTATATGGACATGGTTATGGCATATGCTAGCACCTTATCCTTAGAAAAAGAGCTAACTAGTGTAGGTGATATAGCAGATATTGAAATTGGAGATGTTTTTATCGTCGGAGGAAGCCCCGGGCACGCAGTAATAGTTGTTGATATAGCAGCAAATAAAGATTCAGACAAAATATTTCTTTTAGCTCAGTCATATATGCCAGCCCAGCAAACTCAGATACTTATTAGCCCTTTAGATGAAGACATTAGTCCCTGGTATTCATTAAAAAATAAGGATAGACTCATAACCCCAGAGTGGAATTTTGACCTGGATACACTAAAAAGATTTTAACCTGTAAAAATAAAAACCTATATCAAATTCTCCATAAAATTTAATTGTATTATTAGCCGTCTTAAAAATCTGCTTTAGCCTAAATGTAAAATTAATCCATTAATGTTATAATATTATAAAATATACTAACTTGGAGGAAAATATGAGAGTTGGAATT
>JAAZDF010000049.1 GCA_012512905.1 Clostridium sp. | reverse complement strand
TCTCTTTACTTTAACAGTGATTTTCCAGTCATTTCTTTTGGAATTTCAAGGCCCATCTCATCTAGCATAGTTGGCGCAAGATCTGCAAGTTTTCCGCCTTCTACTAGTTTTCTTTTTGGGTCTTTTGTTACATATATAAGGGGAACAGGGTTAGTTGTATGAGCTGTCATAGGTCCACCTGTTTCGTAGTCTATTAGCTGCTCAGCATTTCCATGGTCTGCTGTAATCAGTACAGTACCACCTAAGTCTAAGACCTTATCTACTACTCTTTTCATATATGTATCAACATCTTCAAGAGCCTGTACAACTGCGTCCATAACGCCTGTATGTCCAACCATATCTGGATTAGCATAGTTTAGTATAACTAGTCCATAGTCTTTTGTGTCCATAGCTTCGATTACCTTATCAGTTATTCCTCCAGCGCTCATCTCAGGCATAAGGTCGTATGTTGCAACTTTAGGTGATGGCACTAGTATCCTATCTTCTCCGGCATTTGGAACTTCTACTCCACCGTTAAAGAAAAATGTTACGTGGGCATATTTTTCTGTTTCTGCTATTCTTAGCTGATCTATGCCACGAACTGAAACATACTCTCCAAGAGTGTTTTCAAAACTTGTTGGCCCGTAAGCTACATGAACCCCTTCAAGAGTTTTATCATAGTTTGTCATAGTAACATATGTAAGGTCTAGTTTTTCTCTTTCAAAACCAGTGAATACATCGTCGTTTAATGCACGGGTCATTTCCCTTGCCCTGTCTGGCCTAAAGTTAAAGAATATAACTGAATCATTATCTCTAATTTTCGCAGTTTCTTCTCCGTCTTTTCCAATTACAGTTGGTAGTATAAACTCATCTGTAATTTGCTCAGCATAGGTATCCCTAAGGCACCCTTTTGCTGTATCTTTGTGCTCTCCGATTCCATTTACCATAGCGTCGTAGGAAAGTTTTATTCTCTCCCACCTGTTATCCCTATCCATAGCAAAGTATCTTCCGCTTATTGTCGCTATCTTACCCAGGCCAATCTTAGCCATATAGTCTTCAAGCTCCTCTACAAAGTCTATTCCTGATGTTGGAGACACGTCTCTTCCATCCATAAATGCATGTACATAAACTTCTTTTAGATCTTTCTTTTTAGCCAAATCTAAAACTGCCTTAAGATGATCTATATGAGAATGTACCCCACCATCTGATAGTAGTCCTAGTAAATGAAGAGCTGATCCTTTTTCTATTGCCTTATCTACTGCAAGATTTAAATTTTCATTATTAAAGAAATGCCCGTCTTCTATTTCACTAGTTATTCTTGTAAGCTCTTGGTAAATTATTCTTCCAGCGCCTATGTTCATATGTCCTACTTCAGAATTACCCATTTGACCTTCAGGAAGTCCTACGGCAAGTCCACTTGCTGTAATTGTTGTATGAGGGTAGTTTTCCCAGTAGTAATCAAAATTTGTTAGGTTTGCTTTTTTAACAGCATTCCCTTCAACTTTATCTGTTAAGCCTAGACCATCTAAGATCATCAGCATTACAGGTTTTTTCATTCGTTTCCTCCGATTTCCAATGACATTTATTTTATATCAAACTAAAAGTTTACAATTTTTGAGAAGTCTTTAGCTTTAAGACTTGCTCCTCCAACTAAAGCTCCATCTATATCTGACATTGCCATTTGTTCTTCTATTGTTTCAGGTTTTACAGATCCACCGTACTGGATTCTTACTTTTTCAGCTACGTCTTCTCCGTAAAGGTCTTTTACTTTACTTCTTATTTCCATTATTGTATCGTTTGCTTGCTCTGATGTTGCTGTTTTACCAGTTCCTATTGCCCTGATTGGCTCATAAGCTATAACTGTTTTTAGCATATCTTCTTCGCTAACATCTTTAAGTCCGCCTTCTACCTGCCTATTTATTACAGCTGTAGTTTCATTTGCTTCTCTCTCTTCTAAAGATTCTCCAACGCAAAATATTGGATTTATTCCGTGCTTGTAAGCTGCTTTTAATTTTAGATTACATGTTTCATCTGTTTCATTAAAATACTGTCTTCTCTCGGAGTGTCCAATTATTACGTCTTTTACGCCTATGTCTAAAAGCATTTTTGGTGCTATTTCACCTGTATATGCTCCATTTTCTTCATAGTGCATGTTTTGAGCTCCAACTTTTATTTTACTATCTTTTAAAACTTCAACAAGTTTTGGAAGCTGAAGGTATGGTGCAAATATTAATACATCTACATCGTCACCCTTAACTAGTGTATCTAGTTCTTTTACTACGTCCACCGCTTCTGAAACTGTATAGTTCATTTTCCAGTTACCTGCAATTATTGGTTTTCTCAATTTAAAATCCTCCTTATTTATCATCTAAAGCTACAATACCTGGTAGGGCTTTTCCTTCTAAAAATTCAAGGCTAGCTCCTCCACCTGTGGATATGTGAGTCATTTTGTCTCCAAATCCTAGTATATTTACAGCTGCTGCTGAGTCTCCTCCGCCTATTACAGTTGTAGCATCTGACTCTGCCATAGCTTTTGCCACAGCAATTGTTCCGCCGGCAAACTGCTCAAATTCAAATACTCCCATTGGTCCATTCCAAACAACTGTTTTTGCATCTTTTATTGCCTCTGCAAAAATCTCATTTGTTTTTGGTCCTATGTCCATTCCCATAAAGCCCTCTGGAATGTTCTGGTCGTCTGTCACTACTGCCTTAGCATCTTTAGAGAAAGTTTCTCCAACTATGTTATCTACAGGAAGTAGAAGTTTTACGCCTTTTTCTTTAGCTTTTTCTAGCATTTCTTTTGCGTAGGAAACTCTGTCTTCTTCAAGAAGTGAATTCCCAACTGTGTAGCCCTGAGCTTTAAGGAATGTATAAGCCATTCCTCCGCCTATAATTAATGTATCTACCTTGTCTAAAAGAGAGTTTATAACACCAATCTTGTCGGATACCTTTGCTCCACCTAATATGGCTACAAAAGGTCTATCTGGATTATTAATAGCGCCGCCTAAAAACTTAAGCTCTTTATTAATTAAAAATCCTGCTACTGCTGTATCTAAAAACTTTGTAACTCCCTCTGTTGAAGAGTGGGCTCTGTGGGATGTTCCAAATCCATCGCTCACATAAATATCTACAAGGGATGCTAGGTCCTTTGAAAGAGCGTCTCCATTTTTTGTTTCTTCTTCTCTATATCTTGTGTTTTCAAGCATAACAATATCGCCGTCTTCCATTTTGGACACAGCGCGTTTTGCATTTTCTCCAACTACATTATCGTCTGCTGCAAATACTACTTCTTTACCTAAAAGCTCTGATAGTCTTTTAGCAACTGGAGCCAAAGAAAGCTTTGGATCTACTTTTCCTTTTGGTTTTCCAAGATGAGAACAAATAACTACTTTTGCTCCATGGTCTACCAAATAATTAAGAGTTGGAAGAGAAGCCTTAAGTCTATTTTCATCTGTTATTTTGTCACCATCTAGAGGTACATTAAAGTCTCCCCTAACAAGTGCTTTTTTACCTTTTAAATCTATATCTTCTATTGTTTTTTTATTATAATTCATTATTCACCTCAATAAATATTTTAATTTATAAAAGGCCTGGCCATAGCCAAAACTATTAGACCAGACCTAATTAAATTGTTTATATTAGTTTTTTGAATCTTCTTTAGCAACGTAAGCTACAAGATCAACTAATTTGCTTGCATAGCCCCATTCGTTGTCATACCATGATACTAATTTTACAAAGTTATCATTTAATGCAATTCCTGCTTCTGCGTCAAATATGCTTGTTCTAGGATCTGAAATGAAGTCTGATGATACTACAGCATCTTCTGTGTATCCCATTATTCCTTTCATATCGCCTTCTGAAGCTTCTTTGATTACTCTTTTAATTTCATCGTAGCTAGCTGATTTTTCAAGTCTAACTGTTAAGTCTACTGCTGAAACGTCAAGTGTAGGAACTCTAAAAGCCATTCCTGTTAGTTTTCCATTAAGCTCAGGTATTACTTTACCAACTGCTTTTGCAGCTCCTGTTGATGATGGAATAATATTACCAGATGCAGCTCTTCCGCCTCTCCAGTCTTTCATTGAAGGTCCGTCAACAGTTTTTTGTGTTGCTGTCATAGCGTGTACTGTTGTCATAAGTCCTTCTACGATTCCAAAATTATCATTTATTACTTTAGCTAAAGGTGCCAAGCAATTTGTTGTACATGATGCATTTGAAATAACTGTCATATCTGATGTGTATTTGTCTTCGTTTACTCCAAGAACAAACATTGGTGCATCTGATGAAGGTGCTGAAATAAGAACTTTTTTAGCTCCAGCTTCTATATGAGCTGATGCCTCATCAATTGTTTTATAGATTCCTGTACATTCTAAGATATAATCAGCTTCTACACTTTTCCATCCTATGTCTTTTGCGTCTCTTTCTGCAAAAACTTTTACTTTTTGTCCATTAACAACTAAAGTATTGTTATCTTTGTCAACTTCTATGTCTCCATCGAATTTACCATGAACTGTGTCATATTTAAGCATATAAGCCATGTAATCTACGTCTACAAATGGATCGTTTACTCCAACCACTCTTACATCTGGGTTCTGAAGTGCTGCTCTAAATGCTAGCCTTCCTATTCTACCAAAACCATTAACTCCAACTTTAACTTCTGCCATCGTTGAATTCCTCCTAATATTTTTATTATTGTATTTATTTAAAACTCAAATTAAATTATTGAGATTTTAATATCTTTATCATTTCCATAGCTGCACCTTCATCTGTTATGAGTACTGAGTGCTTATTTACTGGTCCCATGGCTAGAATTGCCTCTGCCTTACTGGAGCCTCCTGCTATAGCAATAGTTTTCCTAATGTTTTTAAAATCCGTAAGATCTATCCCTACTGAATTTGTCTTTTTTATAATTTTGCCTTCTAGATCAAAGTAGCTTCCAAAGGCTTCTCCGAGGGCGCCTTCACTCAGCATATCTTTTATTTCATCTTCACTAAGGCCCCGCCTTCTTCCCATCATATCAGCTCTTCCTATACCTAGGATTAAAATACTTGCTTTTTTAAGAGTTTCTATTACCCTATTTATTTCTTTTTCCTTTAAAAGAACCTTAAGGGTTTCGTCACTTAAATTCTCTGGTATATTAAGTAGCTTGTACTGGGCGTTAAGTTTTTTTGAAAGATTTGCTACAAGGCTATTTGATTGTATTTCTATATTTTTACTCAGGCTGCCTCTTGCAGGGACTATCATAAGGTCTTTGTATTCTATATTTGGAATATAGTCTACAAGTTCTTTTATAGTTGTTCCACCTGTCATTGCTATTATATCATTTTTTTCAAGGTTTGACATAAAATAAATAGCAGTCTCAAGTCCTAAATCTTTTTTTAGACTCGGGTCCCTATCTATATCACCTGGAACAATTATTATTTCTTGGTATTTTGTTTTATCTGTTAGATACTTTTTTTTATCATAAAAGCCTTTAAAAGGATATGCGTGATCTCTAAGGGCATTTAGAGTCTTAATTCCTGGAAGCTTTATATAAACTCCATTTGGATTAATATCTACAAGGCCAATTGATTTAAAAAAATCAAGGTCCCTTCTCACTGTTCTTTCTCCAAGTTCTAGCCTTCCTGAAATACTTCTTCTTCCAATTGGCTCATTTAAAAGAACTTCCTTTAATATATTATAACGTCTATTTATTAAAATATCAGCTTCAGGCACGATAACTTCTTGAAGTTTTAAAAAATCATCCATTGACCACTAATGCCTCCCTGATTACTTTTGTCCCACGTGTACTAATTTTGTCCCACAGGTCTATTATAGCCTATAATGGGAGTTTTATAAAGCTTTTAACCCTATTTCTTTGTTAAAAATTTATTAAGTTTTGGATATATCACTGCTTTTAGGTCATGGTATTTATTTAACAAGTTTGTAAGTATACTTATTACTAAAATAATTATTTTTTTATTTATCTTTAAAAATATTTTAGAATATTTAAATAATTTAATCGAAATTCTTTTCTAACAATCTCTTTAAAATCTCATAATATCTTATAAGAATGCATAATAAAAGAACATCTACTAATTAAAGTAAATGTTCTTTTATTTCATCATCAAGTTTTTTGGTATAACATCATTTTTGCTTTTAGGATCATTATAAATAATATCCCATGGCTGATTTTCTTTATGTCCAAGATTATAAATTTCTACATCACTCATCTCAGAACATTTTTCTGTTATTTCATTAACTATAGGCAATAATTTATCTTTCAATCCCATTTCATTTAATCTCGTAATTAGAGAAATTCTCATTTCATCACTAATACTCTCTATTTTCTCTTTATTTAGCGAATCAAATTTTTTTAATACACTTTTCAAAACTGGTCCATGTTTATATGCGTAAAAATCTTCTTTAATCAAACTAGTTTTATAAGTCTTTAAAAAATTTTGTTCTATAAAAAACATAACATTTGAAAGATGTAGTTTACTATAACTGTTTTTTGTGAGAGAAAGCTTAATTAAATCGTCAGTTTTAAATTTAAAATCTTTTTCTATTAATTTTATAAATTCTTCGAACTTATCTATATACTTTATTCTTTCAAAAAAAGGATCCTGCTCAGCTATAGATTCTAAGCTATCACTATCAGTTTCAATAAAATGAATACTAAAACTAAATACCTTTGGAAATTTTTTCTTTAATACTTTTTGCTTTTCTAATAAATAACTATAGTCTGAAGATTCTCTTATAATTAAATGATATGCTATTCTTCTTGCGTTACTTTTATCACCATGTATTATTAATCCATGCTCTATTTCCACTAACCTTTTCCTCCTTTTTATTATTTAAACTTGTTGAAATTTTCTATATAATTGATATAATTTTGCTTATATAAATTATGTGCTTTTATATTTGTTTCTTTGTCGGCTTCATCCCAAATTTGTAACTCTATAGGAAAACAATAGTTATTTATTCCTTTAAAATATATGTGAGTTGCCTTATACTCTTTTCCTTCTCTATTTAAGATTCTTATTTTAATTTTCCCTTTATCAGTCAGTTCTTTTATTAGCTTTAGTAATTTCTTTTTATTATTTTGTTCGAAATTTGAATCAATAATTCTAAAACCCACTATATCATTGATTACTTTATTAATTGGAAATCTACCATTTTTTTCAAATCTTTTTTTATGTATTTTAGCCATTAAAGAATCTATATCTTTTATTCTAGCTCTTATGTTTTTGTTTGTTACAGATTTTAAATTAATTTTTTGCTCAATCATAAATATGTTACAATAATTATAATATTCCTTTATAATTAGAGAAAATTCATCGTTAATAAAATCTGTTTCGTCATCATGAATATCATATATAGTTCTTCTCTTCATATTTATAGAATTTGAAGAGTTCCATTTTTTGCTGAACTCCTTATAACTATCATCAAATAACCGTATTATTTTATTGTAATCATCTATAGAAAATATGACCATTTAAATTGTATCCTTTACTATTTAGTTATCTATTATAAGATATATTTGTAAAAGCTACAATAACCTAAAATTTATTAAATATTTATCTCTAAATTAAAACTAGAATTTTATGTTTTTGAATTTATTTAGGGTTACTAATAAAATAGCTTCATTGGTAATATAATAGCACTTATTCATTAAAATACCATATACATTTTATAATAATCAAAATAAATTTTTCACTTGTTATAAAATTGGTGTATAATAAATTACGCACAATTTAATTTAGTTGCCCACAGATAAAAAATGAAAAATTTTAACTATACTAATATCTTAACTATGTTAATATGGTGTAATCAAAACAGTAATTAATAAACTTAAAATGAATTTATACTACTATAAGCGGAGGAAAACAAAGTGAAACACTTAGATACCCATACAACAATGTTAATATTTGGAGGAACAGGAGACCTTACTCATAGAAAGCTTATTCCTGGTCTTTTCCAGCTTTATATAGATGGCTACTTGCCAAAGGATTTTTCTCTTATATCTATAGGTAGAAGAGATAAAAATTCAGAGGATTATAGAAAAGAAGTTTTAGAGTCAACAAAAAAATATTCTGACAAGCCTATAGATGAAGAAAAATTTATGGACTTTTCCCAGATGATAGATTATTTCAGGCTAAATTTTAACAGTCCTGATGACTACATAGACCTTAAGGATGAGCTGTACGCGAGAGACGAGGAAGGCTCTCTAAGAAGCTACATGTTTTACCTTGCAGTTTCTCCTGACTATTTTTCAAACATTGTAAATAACCTAGAATCTAGTGGAATAAGGGCTAAAGAGTCTTTATGGCAAAGACTTTTAATTGAAAAGCCTTTTGGTGAAGACCTTAAAAGTGCTACAAAGCTAAATGAAACTATATCAAGTGTCTTTGATGAAAAAGATATCTTTAGGATAGACCACTACGTTGCAAAAGAAATGATTCAAAACATTAATATACTAAGGTTTCAAAACTCTATTTTTGGATCTATTTGGAATAAAAACCATATATCCAATGTTCAAATTTCTGTTTTGGAAAAAGAAGGTGTTGGTACAAGGGGTGGCTACTACGATGATACTGGAGCCCTTAGGGATATGGTTCAAAACCACCTCCTGCAGCTTCT
>JAAZDF010000048.1 GCA_012512905.1 Clostridium sp. | reverse complement strand
TTTATTTTGTTATATTTATTTTGTTATATTAAAGATTTAGTTTTAAAATTCTTATTATATTGTCCATTGTAAAAGCAAGATTTTCTTTGGTGTTATGCTTAGATATATCAAGAGATTCAGGCCTTCTATTAATACTAAACACGCTAGTTACACCCTCTTCATATACACTTTCTATATCATCACTTACTCCACCAACTACAGCTATAACGGGTACATTTGCTTTTTTGCATCTTCTTGAAATACCAATTACTACTTTACCACTAAGACTTTGAGAATCTAAATTTCCTTCTCCTGTAAAAACCATATCCGTATCTTTAAGATTTTGATCAAAATCAACTGTATCAAGGACAATATCAATACCCATTTTTAAGTTTCCACCAAGATAGGAAGCAATTCCGTACCCCATACCTCCAGCGGCTCCAGCACCTGGTAAATCTTTTAAATCTAAGTGTAAGTATTCCTCAGTTATTTTAGAAAAATACTTTAAATTTGAATCAAGAAATTTCACCATAGCTACATCTGCGCCTTTTTGAGGTCCAAATATATAAGCAGCTCCATTTTCGCCATAAAGAGGATTGTCTATATCGCACATAACCTCAATATCAGTTTTTTCAATTCTTTTATCAAGGCCTGATAAATCAATGCCTTCTATTAAATTCAGGTTTTCTCCTGTGGGTATAAATACTTTATTATCTTTATTTAAAAATTTAACTCCAAGAGCAGATAAACATCCTGCAGCAGCATCATTTGTTGAACTTCCGCCAAGGCCTATAATAATCTTTTTAACTCCCCTACCTAGGGCATCTCGAATCATTTCACCAGTTCCATATGTAGTAGTTTTAGAAGGATCTTTTCTATCACCTACAAGAGGAAGACCAGCTGCTGATGCCATTTCTATGACTGCGGTATTTCCATTATCTATGAGTCCATAATACGTATTAATTTTTTCGAAATAAGGTCCACTACAGACCATATCAATCCTATCTCCATCTAAGGCAGAAAGAAAAGCATCCACACTTCCCTCGCCACCATCTGCCACCGGAATAGATATTATTTCGGCTTCTGGGAAATGGCTTTTTATAGAAGATTTCATAACATTAGCTACTCCGATGGAGGAAATCGTCCCCTTAAATGAATCTGGTAAAATAATAAATTTTTGCATAAAACCCTCCTAATAATTAACTATAGAGGATACAGAAAATGCCTATATCCTCGTACTTAATTTAGAAAATAAGTGATAGTAAGAAAATGAATATTATTGAAACAACTCCCATTAATAAGGTAACCATTGTTTGAGTTTTGTACCCATCTTCAACTTCCATGTTACCAAAGTTTGTAACTACCCAGAAATAACTGTCATTAGCATGAGAAACAGTCATTGCACCTGCTCCGATAGCCATTACAGTTAGGGCAGCAAGAACAGGAGTATTAAGTCCCATAGCTACCATTAGTGGTGCTACTATTCCAGCTGTAGTTGTAATTGCAACTGTTGAAGATCCTTGAGCAGTTTTCAAAATAGCAGCTAGTAAGAATGGGAAAAAGATTCCAACTACTTCAAGTACTGTTGATCTTGATGTTATATAATCTACCATTCCAGATTCTGCTATAACTTTTCCTAAAACTCCACCAGAAGCAGTTATGAATAAAATAGGTCCTACAGTTTTTAAAGTATCGTCTATTATAGTATGGAATGATTTAAACTGATTTGTTTCTTTAAGTAGATAAATTGCAAAAAGCATACCTACTGCTAGAGCTATAACAGGATTACCAAAGAATAAAAGTAAGTCTGCTCCGATTCCAGTTAAGCTAGCCATTGAAACGATAGAGGACATTGCCATTAAAATAATAGGAACTAAAATAGGAGCTAGTGCTGCAAATCCACTTGGAAGTTTCCCGAATTTAGCAACTATTTCTTCGTAAGTTTCAAGTGTTTCAACATATCCTTCAACTTCATCAGTAGACTGTACAGTTTTACCTATTCTTTTAGCATATAGATAACCTGTAATAAGTGCTGGTATCGAAACAAGAACTCCAAGTCCGATTACAAGTAGAAGATTATTACCAATACCTAGAGTATTAGCAGCGGCTATAGGTCCAGGTGTAGGCGGAATAAATACGTGAGATACATATAATCCAGCGGATAAAGCAACAGTCATTGTTACTCTTGACGTTTTAGTTCTGTCAGCTAAAGATTTTCTTATAGGATCTAGAATAACAAAACCACTATCACAGAAAACAGGTATTGATACAACCCATCCCATTAAAAGAATAGCAAGATCAGGTTTCTTTTTTCCAACTA
>JAAZDF010000047.1 GCA_012512905.1 Clostridium sp. | reverse complement strand
TTGTCAGTTAAGTGGAGCTATTAGTGATATCGAGTTAGAGATAATTGAAAAAACACCATTAAAAGTTAGGTGGAGCCACAACTGAATCTAGTGGAGCCATGCTGCGTATTGCTGGAGCCATTACTGCGTAATAATCACTTTCTCATGTAGTTCGACACTATTCCACAAGATCTTCCTGTCTTTAAATTCTTCTTTAGCGTGTTTAGGTAAAAATATTTCTTTATGGATTAAATCTTTTTTATTTTGGTAGTCGTGGGTTATTCCGTCCCATTCATTCGTTATCTTTTCTCTTGCTAAATAGGCAGAACTTGCTACCGCCGATTTTCCTTTTCCCCTACTAATCATTGAAATATTAAAATGAAAACTCTCTGGCAATTTATTCTCCTTTCTTTTTTGCATAAGAAAAAGCAGACAGTTTGCCACTATCTGCTTTAAAAAAAATCTCTTTTCCTAGCTCACTGCAAGTGTAAAATCACCGCAGGTCGCAAGGACACCCTTTAGGGTGTATAATTGCGCCCTTAGTAAACTAAGGGATTGGTTAAATATTTATATACTTTCAATCTCACTTCCTTTTATCCTGTTCTTTCTTCTTACTCTAATCTAAATTTAGGAACACTTTATCTAGGATAACTTGAATTTCCTCGTTCGTTTTTTCATCTGCTTTATCTATATAGCTTTCAAGTATTGCTCCTCTTTGGATTAATCTATGGTTTCTTTTCTTACGTTCTTCAATACTCTTTTTTCTTTTAATCTTTTTCTCTTGATTTTTTAATTGATCTAGTTCTTTCTCGGTCTTTTTCTTTTCTGTTAATAATTTATTTATATCTTCATTGACCTGTGCTAATCGTTTTGAGTTATCAATTTCTTCATCACCTCCTATAAATTGACACAAAAAAGCGACTAGATTTTTATTTCTAATCGCTTTGAATTGAATTATCTTTTTGTATTTTATGCTGTAACTAATTCATGAATTATAACCTTGTCAAGACTCTTAACCTTGACACAATCACTGTGAATTAATAACTCATTGGCTTTTCTTACTTTATTCGCAGAATAGTTTATATTATATAGATATTGAGAATAGTCTTCATATATGTTAGAGATTTCTTCTTGATAATCATAAGTAAGTATCCACGAGTAATCACTTAATAGATTAATTTGATTTTTCAGACTTACATGGTCTTCGTGCTCAAAAAAGTTAGTATATAAATTTTTACCTTGTTCGTAATATGGTGGGTCAAAGAAAATGAAAACCTCTTCCGCTAAATAACTTAGCAGAATTTGATTGATAAATTCATTTGCTTCTAAATTGTAGAGTTCAATTTTACCTTTCCACTTACTAATTTCAACTATTTTTTCTGCTAGATTTTTTTTATTAAACCTACTATCTAATTTATAATTACCTTCTTGATTAATACCACCTATTGGCCCCCCAGTAATTATCCCAGATACATTTGTTCTATTTAGAAAATAAGTTGCAAATGCCAATTCATATAAATAAGCATCATTTGTCTTGTATGTTTCATATATTTCTTTTTGCTTTTGCCATTCATTTATTGTAATTCGAGTTTTCAATATATCCTGAACAAAACGTTCAGTTTCATTTAAAACCGCGTACCAAATGGAATATATAGCTATATCAAAATCATTAATAATAGCCTTTCTGATTTTCCCATTAAATAGCAATTCAAGACCAGCACCAAAACCGCCTGAGAATGGTTCAGCATAAATAATATTCTCTAAATCATTGTATTCTAAAAGCTCCATTAAGAACTTTGAAAGTTGAGTCTTTCCACCTGGATACCTAAGTGGAGAATAAGTTCTTGGCACCCTGATAACCTCCTTCCTATTTCAATTTTATATTTCTTCAAAATATATTCTTACTATATCTGATTCAATATCCGATTAAAAGCAGTATTAAATCTAGCATAAAAATCATCTAAAAGTTCTTTATTTTCCTCATACCAGTAGTTAAATGCTATATCAATTATATATTTATTAGTTTGAAACCATACTTTAATTTTACCCAATTCAGTTTGTATTTCTTCATAATCACTTGAGGAGGGTCCACCATTTCTTAAAGAA
>JAAZDF010000046.1 GCA_012512905.1 Clostridium sp. | reverse complement strand
TATTATATCCCCAACTATTTTGCTTAGTTATAGGAAGTATTTTATCTGATGATACAAACACATACTTAGGATAGAAATGGAATGAAATGATTAGTCCAAGTATTAGAATTAAGGATCCTAATAATATGAAATAATATCCAAAATCTTTTCTATATGTTATTCCTGTATATAAGGTTGGCTCGTCAAACTCAATTGTAATATCATTGTAAGTTATCCTTTGCCCTGGCTCTATTATATAAGAATCAATATATTGATCATGTTCATAAAGAGCTACTGCATAATAAGGATTAACTATTTTTTGTGATTTTGTAACAGGCTCTCCCATTTGTGTCATTGTAAAATCAGGATAAAATCCATGCAAATATATGAATAGATTATGCGGATCATCAAAATAATTTTGGCCATCCTTTATTTGGCCTTCATATAAAATAGAATCATTTGTATTTCTTATTAACAATTTATTAGTCCAACCAAAATTTGACTGGTAAAAATTGATTCCTTTATATAAGAGTGGCTTATTTACCCAGATTTTTTCTTCTTTTACCTTAGTATCGTCTTCAAAAATCGTGACTTCACTATAGTATTGTTCCGTTGTATTATCCTCTCTAAAGTCCAAGTAAAAATCATCTAAAACAATTGAGAAACCTTCTTCTTCAAAAGTTTTTGTTTCACTGGGAATGAGATTAAAAGAACCTTCCATAGCAAATACATTTCCAATAAATCCACCTAATATAATTACTATAATTCCTAAGTGGGTTACAGAGGGCCCTATATATCCAAACCTATGCTTTGACGCATAAGAACTCTCCTCTTTATCAGAAATAGTAAATCTATTCTTTTTTAAAGACTCTTTAAATTTATCTATATCAGTTTCACTGTTCCAAAGATTTTCATTATCTTTCGGAATACTTGGGAAAAACGATTCCTTCATTCTAAGAAGTTGTCCTGGTAATATATTAAAAGTACAACCGGCTAAATTAATTATGAAAAAAACTATTATAACTCTAAATATAATCGAGCTATAAACATTATTAAAATCTAGTGCCACTATTAGGTTTCCAAATTTAGGATAATGCTGGAGATATATTTCTTCAGCCATCCCTTGTGGTAGTACTGTACCTATTACAGAGTAAAGAGCTATAATTATAAAAAGTATAATACCAAACTTTAAACTTGTTAAAAATCTTAAATATTTTTTCATCAAACCATCACCCTTCTTGCTTAACTTTAAAATTAAAACTGACAAATACTATAAATTGAATATTTCAATGTAATTTTGATGAAATAATATGTTTCACTGTAGCCACTGGATGAAATATAATAATTCGAGGTCCAGAGTATTTCATAATTTCTCTTATTTTATCTCTATGTAACTTATCATAACAATGTGTTTTACATTGACTACAAAAAGTTTTGCTTTCCATATGTGGACATTTATCTATTTTCATATTTGCATAGTTTTTAATTTTTTCACATTCTTGGCAAAGAGATCCATTATATAAATGCTTATGCTTACAATTTATTTCAATCATTTTTAATATAACTGTCTTTTCATAATTCTTCTTTTTTTCTATTTTATTTATTTATCTCACCTACCTTCTTTTTGAAAATACAAGATGTCTACGTAAGTACTTACTTACACCTAGTTAGCACAATTTTATCTTAATATACATATATTGTCAACATATTATCAGGATGTTTACCTTTAAAAGTTATCTTAGATAATTGTAGAAAAGCTTTATTTTGTTAAAATTCATTTAAGCTTTTTATTCAAATATTATTTTCCTGCAATTTAAATAACTTAAAAAATACCTTCTATATATAGAAGGTATTTACACTTATTATTTATAAATTTAATCTTATATTTTTCCTTGTTCGTTGTGGCTCTACTAAATTCACCATTTTCTGTTGTGCTAGCTAATTATTATATAGTAAGTCGTTTATAAAAAAGCGAGAAAAATAATGGAGATGTTATGATACTAAGCACACATTATCTTTTAGGTTTTATTTAGTTTTGATTTAATAATTTTTCTACATTTTCTCTTACTTCCTCTGTTGCAAATATCCACCACTTATTATTTATGGAAATTTCAATTGTTCCGTTAATTTCACCATACCTATAACTATATCCTTTTCCAAAATTTGATTGGTTATTTACTGTTGGTTTTTTATTGCCATCAACTTCAGAAATAATTTCACCATCTATTAGATGGGCTTTATCATTAACAAGAGCTTCATATCCTGTATCCAAATATAGCTTATTGTTAAGTCTAACCATGGGAACTAGATCCCACTGCATAGAATAATCGTCCCCTTTTTTATTCTCTTTATCTTGATTTGAGGACTTTATAATATCTATAGCATAAACCTTATTGATTTGCGCAGGATAACTCTCAGCAATAATTCCATCATAGTAAATTCTAATTTCATCTCCAATATTAAAAGTTACAAGGCTATCTTTAAGTTCAACATCTAAGGAAACACTTATTAAGTCACTAGTTTTAAATTCATCTTCAGTCTTATCAACACTTACTAACAAGGAATGCGCATTTACTTCTTTTACAAACCCACTAAAATTAGCTTCTTTCTTATAATTACTCATAGTAACTTTTTTTGTACAAGAAACTGCTAAAATCATTATAAAAAGCAAAAGTATAATTTTCTTTTTCACATCATTCTCCTTTGTTGAGCCTAATAATTATTCTTCAGATAAATATAAGTCCTTTTTATTATTGTATTACAATCTATCCTAAATATAAAGAGATTAGTGTTACAAAAAAAGTCCCTTACCTATAGCAGACTGAACTGATTTATAGATAAGGGACCTTAGAAAATCTCTTGAAATTTTATATTAAATTATTTTTTTGCTTCTACTTCTTCTACTTTATCTTTAGCCTTTTCTTCTTTTTCCTCAGGTTTATCTTCTATTATTTCTTCTCTAAGAGGAAGGTCGTGAACAGCTCTTACCTTATTTTCAATTTCAAGTAGTATTTCACGATTTTCATTTAAAAAATTTTTAGCATTCTCTCTACCCTGGCCAAGTCTAACATCTCCATAGGAGAACCATGATCCAGCTTTACTTACTATTTCTTCGTTAACACCAACATCTAAAACGTCTCCTTCTCTTGATATTCCGCCATTATACATTATATCAAATTCAGCTTCTTTAAATGGTGCTGCTACTTTATTTTTCTTAACTCTAATTCTTGTTCTATTTCCAAGGACTTGGTCTCCTTGTTTTATTGAATCTATTCTTCTAATATCAAGTCTTACTGATGCATAGAATTTAAGTGCTCTTCCACCAGGAGTTACCTCAGGTGAACCAAACATTACTCCAACTTTTTCTCTAAGTTGATTTATAAATAATACACTACACTGAGTTTTACTTATACTTCCTGCAATTTTTCTAAGAGCCTGAGACATAAGCCTTGCCTGAAGACCTATATGACTTGCTCCCATTTCTCCTTCAATTTCCGCCCTAGGTACTAAAGCCGCTACAGAATCTATTACTACAAGATCAATTGCATTAGATCTTATTAAAGCTTCTGTTATTTCAAGCGCTTGTTCACCAGTGTCTGGTTGAGAAACTAACAGGTCATCTAAATTTACGCCAAGTTTTTCTGCGTACTGAGGGTCAAGAGCGTGCTCAGCATCTATAAATGCTGCTGTTCCGCCTGCTTTTTGGGCCTCTGCTATGCAGTGCAGTGCTACTGTTGTTTTTCCTGATGATTCAGGACCATATATTTCAATTATTCTTCCGTCTGGAATTCCACCAATACCAAGAGCAATATCAAGTCCGAGGCATCCTGTTGGTGTGGAAGCTATATTAAGCTTTGAGTCTGCACCAAGTTTCATTATTGATCCTTTACCAAATTGTTTGTCAATTTGGGACATAGCTGCATCTATAGCTTTCATCTTGTCTTTATTATTTTTATCTTTAGCCAAATCATTCACTCCTTATATCGATAAATCCCTTACCGAACGTTTGTTCATTTCAATTATAATCTATATAAAATATCGTGTCAACCAGATTATACAGCTTTTATGAAGACTTTATTCAAGAGTTTTCATAAATTCCTTAATTTCTTTAAGTATTTCATCGTCTTCATCCATAAGCTCCGCTATTTTAATATGCTCTTTTGCAGACTCTATGTCTCCTGAATTTATATATGTTGTTATAAGATTAGTTAGTATTTCTATGCTTCTTATATCTTCAAAAAGCGCCCTAAAATATTCTATAGCTTTGTCGTAAATTCCAAGGGAAGCGTAGTTTATTCCAAGCTCGTTTATAACATCTGTAAAAGCATTGTCTATAGCTAAGGCATCGTTTAGATAATATATTGCTTTTTCATGTAGTCCAAGAAGTCTATAGGCTATTCCTATTTCCAGAAGGAGTCTTGGATTATCCTCTTCAAGGCTTAGGATAGGTAAGATCTTTTCTAAAAACACCTTAGGATTTTCATATAAAATAGATTCAGCTTCCAGTATTGTAGACTTTCTATCAAGAAACTCCATTTCTTCACTAATTTCTTTTGTTACTTCTCCGCCCAGTCTTTTATACTCTCTAAGGGCAAATATAGCCTCCGAAAATGCTGACTTAAGCCTTAAAGCTGATCCTTTAAATAAATATCCTTCTACTATGCCATCATCTACAGCTTTTTCAGAGTAGTTTATAAGAGCATCAAGATACATCTCTCTCGTTAAGGCCTGATCTTCTATAAGAGAAAGAAGATTTACCATAACCTCTTTTTCCTTATGGACTTCGTAAAGACCTATAAGATAAATAATTGCTTCTTCTTTTTTACCTTCTTTTACAAGCTTTGCCACAAGGCCCTTTACTGCCTTATCTTTTTTTATCGATTTGAGTATTTTTATATATGTAGGGTTGTAATTTAAATCTTTATCTGCTCCAAGAGTATAGTACATTCCTTTTACAAATTCTGAGAAAGGAAGGTTTTTTACAAATTCTTTTGTAATGTTTTCAGCTAAATACTCAGGAGATAGAGGAAGATATAAATCTTCCTCTAAGCTAGTCAGTCCCTTTATATCCAAACTTTCTTCTAAAAATTCTTTGTTTATTTCAAGAAAAATTAAATGTGAAAGTTTTTCTTTAAAATGATTTTTATAATCCATCTTTCCTCCAAAATGCTAGTTTTATAATTCGAATCCAGCCTCTGCTATGGCAAGAATCTCTTTTTGAATACTCTGAAGTTTAGCCTCTGCATCATTTTGGCTTTTATCTTTAACTCCAAAGTATACCTTCATCTTAGGTTCTGTTCCTGAAGGCCTTACTGTAAACCATGATCCATCTTTAAGTTTATATTTTATAACGTTTGAGCTTGCCATGTCGAGAGTTTCTTTTTTTCCAGTCTCAAGGTAGAGCCTCTCACTTGATTGGTAGTCCTCTTTATATAGTACCTCAATACCTGCTACTTCAGTTAATGTATTTTCTCTGAAATGATTTACACATTTCTTTATTTGAGATGCTCCCTCTATACCTGCTAGAGTGTAAGCTTTTGTATTTTCTACAAAGTAGCCGTACTTTTCGTATACTTCATCAAGAATATTATCAAGAGTCATTCCTTTTAGCTTGTAGTAAAGAGCAAGTTCGCAGAGCATCATTGCAGAAACTACAGCGTCTTTATCCCTAACATAGTCGCCTACTAGGTATCCAAAGGACTCTTCAAATCCAAACACAAAGTTTTTATCGTCAAGATTTTCTTCTATAATTTCTCCAAAATATTTAAATCCTGTTAAAGCTTCTTTTAGGTCTACATCAAAGCTATCTGCTATATCCCTAACGCTTTCCGTTGTTACTATACTTTTTATTATATAAGGATTATTTGGCATAGCATTCTCATCTTTAAGGGATCCTAGGATATAGTAAGTCATTATCATACCTATTTGGTTTCCAGTTAAAACCTTACTATTACCATTTTTATCTCTTATTATTATTCCAATTCTGTCTGCGTCTGGATCTGTTCCAAAAATAATATCAGGATACTCGTCCATTTCTTCTGCCATTTCAAGGGCAAGCTTAAATACCTTAGGATCTTCTGGGTTTGGATATGGAGCTGTTGGGAAAGTTCCGTCTGGTTTTTCCTGCTCCTTAACTACAGATAAATTTTCATATCCAAGCTCTTTTAAAACTCTTCTAACAGGCACATTTCCGGACCCATGAATTGGAGTATATATAATCTTAAGGTCTTTAGCGTGGTTTTTAACCATTTCTTTTCTGATTGTAAGAGACTTAATATCCTCCATATAAGATGCAATTACTTCTTCTCCTATATAAACTAAAAGTCCCTTATCTATAGCTTCTTTTTCGTCCATTGGATTTATGTCTTTAAACATATCCACCTGGTCTATATAACTAGACATTTTTTCAGCTACATCGTCTATTACCTGGCCACCGTAATTTCCATATACTTTATAGCCATTATATTCTTTAGGATTATGGGAGGCAGTTATAACAACTCCAGCGTCTGTATTATAATACCTGGCTGTATAAGAAAGTATAGGAACAGGAGCAAGATTTTCATGAAGGTATACTTTTACGCCTTTTGATGCAAGAATTAAGGCTGCCTCTAAGGCAAACTCATCTGACTTTATTCTAGGATCATAGGCTATAGCGCAGCTAGGACTCTCATAAGTATCTTTTAAATATCTTCCAAGGCCCTCAGATACTTTACCAACAGTGTGACTATTCATCCTATTGCTTCCAGCTCCAAGAACTCCTCTAAGACCAGCGGTTCCAAACTCCAGGTCTTTATAGAATCTGTCTTCTATTTCTTTTTCGTCCTCAATAGCCCTAAGTTCTTTTTTATCGTCCTCTGATACAAATTCACTCTCAAGCCATAAATTATACTTTTCTTTATATGACATAATATCCTCCTTAATATATCTTTCCTTTATTATATAATAAAATCTGACCTTTTAGGTCATTTTAAGCTATTATCTTGCAATAAATTGTGTTTTAGAAAGAGTTAAAACCTCTTCATCGTCATTTAAAATTTCTTGGTAAACATCCTTACCATTGACTAAAGATCTTACTTCTACTTTTCCAAGAGGAAGTTTTTCTTTTTTGTAGACCATAGTTATTCTTTTTACCTTATTTTCTTTTAAAAAGAGTTCGTCTTCTTCATTTTCAAGTCCTTGAAGAGCCCACTTTACATAATTAACATTATTTACATGTCCATTGGAATCTATATCTGAAAATAAGACTTCTATATATCTGCCTAGATCAAATTCGGCGCCGCTCACTCTTTTAACAGACCTTGAGTCAGTATTTTCTATAACAAGTTTTTGGTCTTTTGTATAGGTTGAGTTTTTATCTGGATTATAAATTTCTATTATTCCTTTTGGTATTCTAGTTACTTTTCTTTTCTCAGCATCTATTACTATCCAAACAGACAGGGCGTAGGCAACAACCCTATCTTTTTTATCTTTTGCAATATAGTACCTATAAAAATAAATTCCTTTTTTTTCTTCTACAAAAGTTTTAAAAGTAAGGTCTTCCATATAGACATCATGCCTTAATATATGGGCGTCCCACTGGTAAAGTACCCAAAGAAAACCCTTCTTCTCCATAAAGTCAGGCTCTAAACCGAGGTTTATTGTATGGTTCATTGACATTGTGTTTAATTTTTCTATAAATGACTCCATCTTTAAATCAAAATACCTATCTACATCGCTGAAATCTACTGTAAACTGTTTTTCAAAAATTTTCATAAATTATACTCCTTTTGAACTTCAACTAAAAAAATTAGGAGTAAATGAAGTAAATCAAATATTCCTAATTCTGACTATTTTTAAGCTTTAAAGTCCTTTGATATAACGTCTTTAAAGTCTTCTCTATTCCTATCTAACATAAGCACTGCGTAGGGACATGTAGCGTCAAGTTTATAGCCTTTTTCTCTTGCAAAGTCTACCCCTGCATTTATAAGGTTGATTCCAAGGCCCTCTCCCTTAAGAGACGGGTCTACCTCTGTACTTGTTAGGGTCATTTTATTGTCTTCATCTAGTGTATATATTAAGTGACCAAGTTTTTCAGAGTTTTTCATTAAATAGAAAGCTTTGTCTTCTTTATTTAATTCTACTTTATATTCTTTATTCAAATTTATCTTCTCCTTCAAGTAAAATAGAGTAATCATTTTCTGTGTAAACTTTTATTCCTGAGTCTATTAAAGCCTTAGCTGCAAGGCCTCTTCCATTTATAAGTCTACCAGTAAAAGTGCCGTCATAAACCTTATCTCTTCCGCAGGCAGGACTTTTAGACTTAAGTATGCAGGCTTTTATATTATGTTTTTTTGCGTAGCTTACAAGATAGTCCGCCCCTTTTTCGTACTCTTTAGTTACATCTAGGCCCTTTATAGATAAGACCCTAGTGCCTACAATTTCTGAGGGATCTCTTGGAATAGAAAGTCCGCCTATAACTTCAGGGCACATAGGTATAAGGGTGTATTTTTTCTTTAGCTTTAAAATTCCCTTCTCTAGCCTACTTTCTTTATTATATCTTACTTTATTACCAAGGAGGCAGGAACTTACTATAATTTTTTCTTTATTCATATTTTTTCTACTTTAAAGTTACAATTGTAACTCCCTGTCCTCCTTCACCGTACTTTCCTTCTCTGTAGTCTTTAACGTGCACATGGCTCCTGAACATATTATTAAGTTCTCTTTTTAAAATTCCCTCTCCTACTCCATGAATTATTGTAGCCGAGTTTAGTCCTGCCATTTGAGCTTCATCTAGGTACATATCAACCCTATGCCTAGCTTCAAGTCCGTCAAGACCTCTAACATCAATCTCAGGTCTTACGCTACTAAGGTTTAGACTAGGTTTTCTTTTTTTAACTTTATCTTTTTTTTCTGTTCCTTTAAGTTTTGCCAGGTCTTTTTTATTTACCTGGAGCTTCATAATTCCTGCCTGAACATAAAGGTTTCCTTTATTATCGGGAAGAGTTTGTATAGTTACCTTTTGGTTTAAAGTTTTAAGAAGGACTTCTTCTCCTTCATTAAAGCTATCAAGGGCCTCTCCCTCAACTTCATTAAATATATTTCTTTTTTCTTTGATCTGTGAGTCTTTAATTTCGTCTCTAATTTCCTGAAGTTCCCGCCTGGACTCTTTGCTTCCAAGGCCGCCTTCAAGGTCCATAAGTCTTTTAAATATAGAGTCAGATTTTTCCTTTGCTTCTTTGATATATTTAGCTGCATCTTCTTTTGCTTCTTTGAGAAGTTTTTCCTTATCATTTTCAAGGCTTTTTAGTTTTATATTAAGCTCTTTTTCTTTATCTATAAGAGCTTCCATTTTAATTTCAGCTTGTCTTCTTTCTTTGGATGCTTTAATCCTGTCTTTTTCAAGACTTTCTATTATATCTTCAAACTGAATAGCCTCTGAATCTATAAAGCTTTTTGAAAGAAGAACAATTTCATCTTTTAGACCTAGCCTTTTAGATATTAAAAAGGCATTTGACTTACCCGGAGACCCTATTAAGAGCCTAAAGGTTGGCTTTAAAGTCTCAACATCAAACTCAACAGATGCATTAATTGTATTTTTAGCATTGATTGCGTAGGCTTTAAGCTCGCTATAGTGAGTTGTTGCAAGGATTTTAACTCCTCTTTCTTTCAAGGTTTCAAGAATAGCCATAGCAAGAGCCGCTCCTTCTGTTGGATCTGTTCCAGCTCCAAGCTCATCAAATAATGTAAGAGAGTTCTCATCTGCTTTTTCTATAATTGATACAATATTTGTCATATGGGATGAGAAGGTAGAGAGGCTTTGCTCAATGCTCTGCTCATCTCCTATATCTGCATATATTTCATCGTAAAAAGCAATTGTAGAATTATCAAGTACTGGAATAAGAATTCCACTCATAGCCATAATATGAAGAAGGCCTACTGTTTTAAGGGTTACAGTTTTTCCACCTGTATTGGGCCCTGTTATTATAATGGCGTTAACATCTTTTTCCATATAAATGGTTGAGCTGACAACTTCCTCTGGCTCTATTAAAGGATGCCTTGCTTCAATTAGGTTAAAGGTTTTGTCACTACTAATTTTTGGCATCATTCCGTCAATAGATAAAGAATACTTAGCTACTGCAAATATTTTGTCCATTATATAAACTATCTCAGCATTTTTGTGAATTTGGTTGAAGCTCGTATTTACTTCTCTAGAGAGGCTATCTAAGATCCTATCTATTTCGTCTCTTTCTTTAATTTCAAGTTCTTTGATTTCGTTGTTTAGGTTAACAAGACCTATAGGCTCTATAAATAGGGTCTGACCAGAGCCAGACCTGTCATGAACTATTCCATCAACCTGAGACTTATACTCTGCCCTAACAGGTAAAACGTACCTATCTCCCCTTACAGTGTAGGTTGTCTGCTGAAGATACTTTTCCTTTTCCCTTACTATGCTTTGTATTCTAGATTTTATATTTCCTGTCTTGTCTTTTAGGGCCTTTCTTATCATATAAAGGTTATCTGTAGCCCTACTATTTATCTCGTGCTCTGATATTATAATTTTAAATATTTTATCTTCAAGGCGCCTCATCTCTGTTATCCCAAGAGATAGGTTTATAAGGTTCCTATTTTCCTCGTTTTCTTCTATATATTCTTTTAATAGCCTGGATGATTTTAAAATATTTCCTATCTTTAAAAGATCGGATGTTCCCCCTATCCCGCCTTTTTTTATATAAGTTAAGGCCTCTAATATGTCGTAAACTCCAATAAAAGGAGGGTTTCCTTCTTCTAAAATAAGGTTTATTGCTTCATTTGTTTCACTAAGAAGTATCTCTGCTTCGTACTCAGTTTCTGCAGGGCCAATCTTTTTTATTAGATCTATTCCTGGACTAGATACTGCAAAGCCTTCTATTTTTTTTAATATTTTATCAAATTCTAGTTTTTTTAAGCTGCTTTTATTCACTATTCAACACCTCTATTGTAGCGTCCTTTGTAAGTTTCATTTATTGCTATGGTATCTTCCTTTATAAATGCTTTTGTTATTTCTATAGACTCATTCAGACTTTCATCTGTTAGCTCTATTTTAAAAGATTTTATTCCGCTTGATTTTAAATTTTCTATACTGCCTATTATATTTTTAGCTTTTGGGCTATAAATATAGCTTCTGCAGGATGTGTCGGTAAATATTCTAAGGTCCTCATCTTTTCTATCCCTTAGGTAATGCTGACCTTTAAGGCAGACCATTTCTTTGCAGGCTTTGTTGCCGTTTTCTGTAAGAGCACTGTTTCCTAGAGGACAGTGCTCACTAAGCATAAGTTCATGCCTTCCGTAGACCATTACTCCAAGAGCGCTTTTATCTCTAAAGCCTTTAATTTCATCTTCACTAAGCTCTTCACTTATGTAGCTTCCTATAAGGTCGTCTCCATAAAACTTAAGGGAGCTGGAGTTAAATACATTTAGCTTATAGTCTCCTATAACTAAAAATTCATCTTTAAATATATTTATCATACCTTTGTTGTTTGTAATAATTCCTTTAAAGTTCGGGTAAACTTCCAGTTTTTTAATCTTATCTACCATGAAAGTCATTTCAAGGTCCTTAATTATAGTTGGAAGATTGATATAAAAGTTAGCCTCCGGATACTTATTTATAGAATCTAAGAGGTCTTTAAAACTCAAAAATCTTTCTCCCCTATAAAAAGGGTAAAATGATATATTTATATTTTCGAAATCCTTTAGAATTCCTATTTGCTCTTTTGTCGATATTTTTATCAGCTTCTCTGGCATCTTACCAATTTTAACATCTTTAGTTATTTTAGGTTTTTGAGAGGATGAGTCTAGTCCTAACTTTTCTATACTACCAATATTAACCATATTATCATTTACTATATTCTTTTCCTTTTTTAAAGGATCTCTTTTATAACTAGCGATGACTCTTTTTTCTATCTGGGATAAAAGGTCACGTCTTAGCTTATTTAAATCTTTCATTGGAAGAAATCCTTCTTTAAAATCTATTGCTTTAAGAGACCTTATTTCAAAAGGACTGTCTATTGGAGTTTTAAACATCTGTTTTTCTAGCCTTTTAAAGCTAAGAGGAGCATTTACTGCCTTTTCAACTTGTCTTCCATAAACTATGTAGTCTACGCCATTAAACTTTGCGCTAAGAGACGCTCTTTCTCCTGGAGTAAAGCTTATCCTAGCATCTAAAGGATTTTTTCTAGCATATGGGTTTTCATAGGACTTTTTAAGGGTTTCCATCAAGTTTTTATCAAAAGTTTTATAAATATCCCCACTTTTAAGCTCTTTCCTATTTGTAAAGCTAAGGTCTCCCCCTTTACCTTTTTTTATATCTTCTATAATAAAGCCGTCATCATCTATTCTAATGCCGTCGCCTTTTTCTAAAGGCTTAAATATTTCAATGTTTCCACTAGAGCTTTTTTTTCCCACAAGGACTCCTGTATCTTTTCCTCTATTAAGGGCCATTAAGGCATCGCCTTTTTCACCTTTTAGGTATCCTGAGCTAAAACCCTCCCTGTTAAAAAGCTGAAGAAGATTATCCTTAGCCTCAGGGTCGTTTTTGCCTTCTAAGGCATTTTTAAAATGCTTTACTGTAGCGGCAACATACTCCGGCCTTTTCATTCTTCCTTCTATTTTAAGAGAAGTTGCTTTGGTTTCTTTTACAAGATCTATATTATCTATAAAAGACACTTCTTTTGGACTTAAAATAAACCTCTCATCTATTATCTTGCCTTCAGGAGACACTAGTTTATAGGGCATCCTGCAGGGCTGGGCGCAGCGTCCCCTATTTCCACTTCTTCCCCCTATCATGCTGGAAGTTAGGCACTGGCCTGAGTAGCTTATGCAAAGAGCTCCATGAATAAAGATCTCAGTTTCTATCTGAAGATCCTCGCTTATATATTTAATTTCATCTTT
The DNA here is from genome assembly GCA_012512905.1 of Clostridium sp. Classification (GTDB taxonomy): domain Bacteria; phylum Bacillota; class Clostridia; order Clostridiales; family Clostridiaceae; genus JAAZDF01. The sequence continues at coordinate 1,211 of JAAZDF010000046.1, read as the reverse complement.
TGTAAGCTCCCTGGCAAGAACTATTCTTTTGATTCCCCGGCTCGTAAAGTACTTTGCTTCTTCTCCTTGGTGGATAGATACCTGGGTGCTAGCGTGAAGCTCAAAGTCAGGTAGAGCTTTATGGATTTCATAAATAAGCCCTGTATCTTGAACAATAAGGGCGTCTACTCCTATTTTATATAAAAACTCAGCGTAGTCTAAGGCCTTTTTCATTTCACTGTTTTTTATTAGGGTATTCATTGTAATAAAGACCCTAACTCCATAGGTATGGCAGTAGTCTACTGCCTCCTCTAAATCTTTTTCTGTAAAATTAGATGCATACTGCCTAGCTGAGAAGTTTGTTCCTCCCAGGTAAACTGCATCTGCTCCATTTACTACAGCTGCAATAAGACTTTCTTTTGATCCTGCTGGTGCTAATAATTCCATTTTTTTCAATTTAAATTCCTCATTTACTAAAATTTTGCTCTTTCAATTATATCATATCTATCTTTCAGTTCCTTAATGATTTTTTAAGCTAAAGTAAAAGAAGATAATTTTGAAGTATAAGCTAATAAATTCTAGAACATATTTTATAATAAAAAAAGAGAATAGATTAATTTCTACCCTCATTATAGTTATAACACTTTATTTAATTTTTTAATTAATTAACAGAAGACTCTATTAGTGAATCTGTATCATTTCCTGAGCCTACAGCTCAATGACCATTATTTGTGAAAGCTACTCTTAGTCAAATTAATTTAAGTAAATTTAAATAAGAAATTAACTCGAAAAACTCAACCACTCTTGTGTTTTATCAAATTCAATAGCCCTTTCTTTAGCATTTTGAACAACAATATCTGGAAAATTCATATTTTCTAATAATAATAAAGCATTTCTCGAACTAGCTGGACCCTCTTGAAGCCTATAATGAAATTGAATGTCCCCTTTTTCTGTTATTTCTTCTCTAAAATGAACATTATCGCACTGGTCTTTTAGCATTTCAGTAAGTTCAACATCATGGGTTGCAATAAAAGTTAATACAGGATAATCACTTAGCCAATTAATGATACTTGATGAAGCTGCAATTCGTTCAACTGTATTTGTTCCTCTTAAGATCTCATCAATAAATAAATAGGCTCTCTCTTTTGTTTTAACCTGATCAAGTATTCTCTTTAAAGATTTAATTTCAGCAACAAAGTAACTATCCCCCATTACTACATCATCTTCTATAG
>JAAZDF010000045.1 GCA_012512905.1 Clostridium sp. | reverse complement strand
CAAAAGGCATTCAATTATAATTGTTGTTATTAGCTTGAAAAGAGGATTGCGTAAATGTATAATAAAATCTATACGATTTATTGAGCTAGAGGATGAAGAGGCTAATCTATGAATGAAAAAAGAGTCAGGCATTTTGGGGCTAAGTTAATAAAAAATAAACGACTTGTTTTAGTACTAACCATAGCAATAGTTTGTATTGTTTTAGTTCAAGCATATTCTATACAAGCGAAATATGGACTAAGTATTATTAAATATATTAAGTATTCAATGCCGATATCTGAAATTGAACAACAGTATTTAGATGACAATGAACTATCATATGGAATGGACAGGATGGCACCACCTTTGACATTTGTTAATCCAGATAACGGACAAAGTACGGGTATGGTAGTTGACTTTATATCACAATTATCTCTTGGGATTGGAAAAAATATAGAATTCAAACCTTTAGAGTGGTCGGCTGTAATTGATCAATTAGAAAACCGCGAGATAGAAATAGCTGATTTGTTCGAAAGTGAAAGTCGTGACGAAAAATTTCTATTTACTCAGCCTCTTTACGAACTAAGCGGAAAAATTTTAGTTGATAATAAGTTAAAGCACAAAGAACTAAAAGAAATAGAGAACTCAAAAATAGCTATGGTTAAGGGCGATTACATAGAAGAGGTTGCTAACGATTACTTTAATAGCGATATGAACATTGAAATAGTTTATACTGCAGATATAAGGGAAGCGATTAATCTACTTGGTGATGGTGAAGTAAATGGCGTAGCGGGAGACGAAACTGTTATAGAATACTTGATAAAAGATATGGGATATGGTGATAAATTTGTTTTTATTGGCGAATCGCTTTACACAAAAAATGTATGCTTAGCTACAAATAAAGGAAATGAAATATTGGTCAGTATACTAAATAAAGGTATAATGTCTCTGAAGAAAAGAAATTTAATAATCCAAATTCAGGATAAATGGTTTCGAGGTCATGGACCAGAAGTTATGGATATAAATGAATATAACCTATTTACAAATATGTTTATCATTTTTATTATAATAGTAGTCTTTTCTATTTTATGGAACTATACATTGTCCGAGAGAGTAAAAACGCGTACTAAGGAATTGAACGATAATAAAGAATCCCTTAGAATAATTATTGACACTTTGCATGACGGCCTTATTGTAGTGAATAAAGATAATGTTGTTGAAGAGTGCAATGAGTCAATAACTAATATATTGGGGCTTGATCCTGATGATTTGATCGGTAGAAATTATTTAAAAGTAAAAGAGCTGAAACCCTACGTGAATCATTTAATTAAAGAAGTTGCTGACAAGACAGAAGACAACGAAGATATGATTAAATATGAAGATTCCTACTTCTTTATTACAAGGAGATTGTTCAGCCAAGATAGCGGAAAAATGCTGTTAGCCATACAAGATTTTACTGAAAAACATGTGAATGAGATGAGAGCAAGACAGGAAAATAAAATGATAGCTGTAGGTCAGCTTTCGGCAGGTTTGGCTCATGAAATCAGAAATCCTTTAGGTCTTATTAGGAGCTATGTATTCTTGCTAGATAAACATGTAAAAGAAGAAAGAGATAGACATGCTATAAAAGTTATAGATGATTCAGTTCAAAGAATAAATAGTCTTATTGAAAATCTGCTTAGTTTTTCGAGATTATCCAAAGAAGACATAAAACCAGTAAAGCTTAACGCACTAGTTAATAATATAATTCAACTTGAAAAAAAGAATTTAAAAGAAAAACATGTTGAAATAAGCGTTGATATTAGTTCTGATTTAGAATTTAAATCCAATGATGAAATATTAAAAATGAGTATCTTAAATCTTATTAATAACAGTTTAGATTCTTTTGTTGACAAAGGTAGCAAAGAACATAAAAACAGTATTACAGTAAAAGGATACAAACAACTAAATAATGTCTTAATAATTAAAATAAGCGATAATGGTTGTGGTATCAAAGAAGATGATATTGAGCACATATTTAATCCGTTCTTTACCACTAAAAAAAGTGGCACAGGACTAGGATTGTATATAATAAGTAATGAATTAGGTAAGATTAATGGTAAAATTTGTGTAGAGAGCGAAGAACATCTAGGAACTAGCTTTACTATAGAGTTGCCGCTAAAAGAAAAGAGCTAATATGAGTAGAAACAAAAATTTTAAAATTTTAATAGTTGATGATGAAATTGAATATCAAAACGTAGTATCATTAATATTATCAGAAGAAGGATATACTGTTGAGACATGTTCAAATGGTCGTGAGGCTTTAAAGATGTTGAAAGTTAGAAATATTGATTTACTGATTACAGACCTTAGAATGCCTGAAATGGGAGGATTTGAATTGATCGATAAGGTGAAAGAAAGTTCTGCTGAAACTTCAATTGTAGTAATGACAGCTTATGCAAGCGTAGAAAGCGCTATAAATGCTATGCATTGCGGCGCGGAGGATTACTATCTTAAAAGCAATAATCTTGAGGAACTTATTATTATAGTAGCCAGGATAGCAAAAATGGCACAATTAGAAAAGCGAGCATCCATATTCGCAAACCAGCATGGCGGAGCAGATATTTTTCTGGATACTAAAAATAATGAATATGCTAGACTCTTAGAAATGTGCAGAAGAACAGCATCCACCGATATAAATATACTTTTACTGGGGGAGTCTGGAGTAGGGAAAGAAATATTTGCAAATTATATTCACAAATCAAGCGATAGAAGCAAGGAGCCTTTTGTACCTGTAAATTGTCAAACCTATGCTGAAGGTATGATTGAATCAGAACTTTTTGGCCATGAGAAAGGCTCTTTTACAGGAGCAATAGAAAAAAGAATCGGCAGATTTGAAGAGGCTAATTACGGAACTTTGTTTCTAGATGAAGTTGGAGACTTGCATTTACCTACTCAAGTAAAATTACTTAGGGCTCTTGAAACAAAATCAATAGAGAGGGTTGGAAGTAATAAACAAATTGACTTAGATATACGTCTGATTTCAGCCACAAATAAAAATTTAAATGACGCGATAGATGATAAGAAATTCAGGGAAGATTTGTTATATAGAATTAATACATTAACGATTACGGTACCACCTCTTAGGCATAGAAAAGAAGATCTTGACGGGCTGATAAGTTTTTTTATTAATAAGATAGAAACAGACCAAAAAAAGAAAATTCGTAAAATCGATGATGACGTAATGAAGTTTTTAAAAGAGTATGATTATCCTGGCAATATTAGAGAATTAAAAAATATACTTGAACGTATGATAGCACTAAGTCGAGATGGAAGAATAACTTTAAATGAATTGTTTAAGCCCCAGGAAAACACAAAACTTATGAGGGATAAAATGATTAATTCAATGGATGGTGAGTCGCTTAGAGAAGCGAGATCGAAGTTTGAAGAGGAATATATAGCTCAACTTTTAAACAAGTATAACAATGATATGAATAAGTGTGCTGATGCGCTTAAGATAACTAAAAGACAACTTTGGAACAAGGTTAATCAGTATGGACTAGAAAAGAAATAAAATAAGAAAAAAGATGAAATTAATTTCCTAAAGATGAAATTAATTTCATCTTTTTTATGTATGTTGAATTGAGATGTACCTGCTAATCCTTTGTAACGGTTGCTATCAACAATTTTGTAATTTTATTTTTTTAATTACAAAACTGGCACGAAACGTGCTCTATATATTAATTATACGATATTATATTTAATTAAGAAAGGGATGGAATTATGGAAAATATTAGTAACGGTATAGTGGCATTAGATGATTTAATATGGGGACCGTACATGGTCGCTTTGCTGGTAGGAGT
>JAAZDF010000044.1 GCA_012512905.1 Clostridium sp. | reverse complement strand
GCCATAAAACTATACAAAAAAACAAAAAAATATATTCTACAATTGAAAACCCACAAAAAAAGTGGCTAAATAAAAATGAAGATTATGAGGGATGGCTTGTAGTAGAAGGAACAAAAATCAATTATCCAGTTGTAAAGTCTATAGATAATAGCTTCTATCTTGATAGAGATTTTGAAAAAGAAAAAAATGAACTTGGATCTATATTTATGGACTATAAAAATGTAGGAAGCTTTAATGATAAGCATACAACTATATACGGGCATTATACAAAAAGCGGAGTAATGTTTGGAGATTTACATAAATATAAAGATAAGGAATTTTCTTTATCAAATAACTCTATAAGTTTTGACAGTTTATATTCAAAGAAAGAATTTGAGATTTTTTCGGTTTATATTGACTCTGCAGATAATTATCAGCTGAAGTTTAATTTTAAAGATGATATTGAATATGAAGACTACCTGCAAATGATAAGTGAAAAATCGATGCATGATTTAGGCGGAGAACTAGATAAAGATAAACTTCTTTTAACTCTCGCTACATGTAGCTACGAAGTAGGAAATGGACGATTGATAATTCATGCTATTGAAAAAACTGAGTAAAATGAGTTAAAGCCTGTATCAAATTAAGTTTTTTAAAAAAACCACTTATTGTTACTGAAGATTCTATAAAGTAAATATTAAAAGGTCTCAATTAATCTAATATGATTAATTGAGACCTTTTAAATGTTTTATTCAGATGTATTCTTGTTTTTCATATAAAGTATAATTATAATATTATTTCATAAAGCTCTTTTGTTATAACTTCATATCCTTTGCTACTAGGATGAAACATATCTTCTGATAAGTACTCCTCTAAATGATTTTGAAACTTTTCATAGCTGGCTATATAAAATGCTTTATTATACTCATTTAAAATAAGTCTTGTCTGATAATTCCAATTTAAAATTAATCTTGTTTCAATAAGGTTTTCTTTCATACTCGGATTATATAAGCCTATCATTGCTATTTGTGCATTTAAATTGGCACTTCTTATTTTATTTAAAACTGAAACTAAATTATTTTTATAAGTTTCCAAAGTCTTAGTGTAGTTAAGCTCTAGAGATGAATTATCTTTATATTCAGTTCTATTTAGGTCATTACCACCAATAGAAATAATAATTAAATCTGCACTCGATATTTTGGAAATATTTTCTTTGTCTTTTATCAATAAAGCAAGATCTTTACTCTCATGTCCAGGAACAGAGATATTTGTCACTATTATCTTTTTAGAATTATTATCCTTAATTAGTTCTTTATACCGTAGTCCTATCCCCCTATTGTTTGTATCACCAATTCCAAAACCTATTGAATCACCTATAACAAGAATATTAAAATCTTTTTTCAAGCTTGAATCTTCTCCTTCTACAAATTTACAAAGTTTATTTTTTGTTATTAAAAAATTAGTATATTTTTATTTTTTATTCTTTTTTTACTTTAATCTGAACTTTTATTATTCTTCTGTTTTTTATCTCTAAAATATAAAACTCAGCTCCCATATATTCAACTTTTTCCTGCTGACCATCTTCAGGTATATATCCTAAAAGATATATTAATAGGCCTCCAAGGGTATCGTAGAAATCAGAATTTTCGTCTATTTTTAAATCTAATTTACTATTTAATTCTTTAATTGAAAGGGCACCCTTTGCCCTATATATATTTTCCTCCACTTCAAATATATCAGGTTCATCTATATCATACTCATCATAAATGTCACCCATAATTTCCTCTATTAAGTCTTCCATGGTCACTATACCTGAGAAACCACCATATTCATCTATTAAAACTGCAAAATGATTTTTACTACTTTGAAGCTCTATAAAAAGATCATTTATATTTTTATGTTCCGGTATAAAGTATGGAATTCTCATTATTTTTTTAATATCTATCTTATCAAAACCTACTTTATATGCTTCTAAAATAAAATCTTTTAAATAAAGTATTCCTATAACATTATCTATATAATCATCATACACAGGTATTCTAGAATGCTTTAGGCTAAGCATGCTATCTATATATGTTTCTAGTGGCTCATTGATATTTATCATAAAAACTTCGGTTCTTGCCGTCATTATTTCTTCTGCTACTTTGTCATCAAAAGATATTACACTAAAAAGCATTTCTCTTTCTGTCAGATTAATTAAACCTTGTTCTTGTCCAACTTCAAAAAGAGATTTTAGTTCTTCAAGTGTTACCTTTTCTTCTACACCTTTAGTTTTAAAACCCAGAATTTTTAGTACTGCATTTGTTGATATAGAAAGGAAAGCTACAAATGGCTTCATTAATTTCGAAATAAAACTTATAGGTTTGATTGCAAAAAGCGCAAATTTTTCAGAGTTTTGCATCGCAATTCTCTTTGGTACAAGTTCGCCAAATACTAACATAATATAAGACAAAATAAATGTCACACCAACAAAAGCTACATTCTTACCAAAAGGAACCCCAAGACCTGTTAGTAGTCTTCCTAAATCATCTGATATACCTATGGCTGCTGATGCAGATGAAAAGAATCCCGCAAAAGTAATTCCTACTTGAATAGTAGATAAAAACCTTGATGGTTCTTTTATAACTTTTAGTAGTAACTTTGCTTTTTCATTTCCTTCTTTATCAAGTTTTTTCAATTTTTTCTTGTTTGAAGATATGATAGCTATTTCTGCACCCGAAAAAAATGCATTTGTTAGAGTTAGTATAGCAATTAATAGTAACTGCGACGAAAAAGAACTTCCAGAACCCATTTTTACCTCCTGTTTTCATGTATAATTTAATACTAATATTTTTTCTTTCCTCTTTGTCTCTTATATTACTAGTATAAGCCATTTATACCTAGAATAAATTCATATTATATTAAATTAATTAAAAATTAATCTAAGTTTATTTTAAGTCACAAAGAGCTAGTTTGCTTTTTTAAATAACCATGTACATCCTTTATCTTAAAACTAACAATTATTACAGTTCCTACTTTTCTTTATTAAAAAACAAAAAAATAGGGCTAAGAACTATATTTGTAGCTCTTGCCCCCATTTTTTTGGTTTTATCTTGTTTTTACTCTTTATTCTTCTATTAAATTATTTTCTATCAACCATTCTCTTGCTACATCTTTAGGATTATCCTTATCAATATCAACTCTAGAATTCATTTTCGCCATTTCTTCATCTGATATTGCGCCTTTTAATGTTTCTAATGCTTCTTCAAGACCCGGATTATTTTCAAGTGTATCATTTCTAGCAACTACAGATGCATTATATGGTGGGAAAAAGTTTTTATCATCTTCTATAATCTTAAAATCAAAGGCTGGAACTCTTCCATCTGTACCAAAAGATACACTAATATCAGCTTGCTCATCTTTTAAAGCTGTATAGCTTAGACCTGGATCCATAGCTTTTACATCTCCAAACTCGAAGCCGTAAGTTTCTGACATTCCATCATATCCATCTTCTCTTTCTAAAAACTCCTGAACAGCTGCAAATGTAAAGTCTGATGCATATTCTGGAAGATCTGATAGTTTTTCAATCCCCATATCTTCTGCCATTTCTCTTCTCATAGTTATTGCATAGGTATTATTAAATCCAATAGGATCAAACCATTTTATATCATATTCTTTATCATATCCCTCTTGCACTACTTCAAGTACTTCATCAGGATTTTTCATAGGATCACGTTTAAGAACATCTATTAAGCCTGTTCCAGTATAGTCTACCATTACATCAACATCGCCTGATTTAATTGATGATACAACTACACTAGTTCCGCCAAGATATGGTTTTCTGTCAGTATCATAATCTGTTTTATCCTCAATTATTTCTGATACCAAATGTACCAAAACGTCTTGCTCTGTGTAATCTTTTCCTCCAACAACTATTGTTCCTTCTTTACTTCCGCCGCTACATGCAGCAAATGAGAGTGCTAAAACCATAGCAACTCCTCCAAGTATAAATTTTTTTGAATTTTTTAAAAAATTCATTTAAATAAAAACTCCTTTCAAAAGTCTGTCTTGTTATTTATCAATCTATAAGTTTCTCTAATATATTCTTTGTTATTTATTCTCTTAAACCCTTAGGCGTCGCTTTTGTTTCAAAATATTTTAAAATATAATCAAAAAGTAATGCTAATAGGGCTGCTGGAACTGCACCAGCTAAAATAAGTCCTGAATTTACTGATGATATTCCTCTAAATATTAAATCTCCAAGTCCACCTGCTCCAATTAAAGAAGCGAGTGTTGTAACACCTATTATAAGAACAGTTGCAGTTCTTATTCCAGCCATTATTATACTAAGAGATAAAGGAATTTCTATCATATAAAGTATTTGCCAAGAAGTCATACCCATTCCTTTTCCTGCCTCTATTGCTCCATCATCTACGCCCACTATTCCTGTGTAGGTATTTCTAAGTATCGGAAGTAACCCGTATATCGTAAGTGCTATAATTGCAGGTGTTGTTCCTATCCCAAAAAATGGAATCATAAATCCAAGTAAAGCAAGACTTGGAATTGTCTGAAATACCGATGCTATACCTATAATAAACCCTGAAAACTTTCTATATCTCGTTAGTAAAACCCCAAGTGGAACAGCGATTAAAACCGCAAACCCTATAGAAATTAAGGTTAACCACATATGAGATGCTAAACTATCTATTACCATTGGCCATCTTTGTACCAAAGTATCAAAAAATTCCTTAAAAATATTACTACCCATTAAAAACTCCTTTAGTTATTAAAATCCAAATTAAAATCTTCTTATATCTTCGTATCTTATATTCCTATATTTAGAGATCTTCTGTTATAACTTCTACTGTTGTTGCATTATTTATTACTCCAAGTACAACATTATTATCATCAATAACAGGTATGAATCCCATCTCTGCATTATTTAATAAAACTATTGCATTCTCAGTTTCTTCGTTTATATTTATTGTTGTATGCTCTGTCTTCATTAAATCTCTAATCGTTAAATCTTCATTATCAAAGTTCTTATAAATATCCCATGCACTCGCAATGCCTAAATATTTATTTCCTTTATCTACTACAATTAAACTATCCACTTTATTTTTTTGCAGATGTTTAACCGATTGAGCTAAACCTCTATTAGGCCTAGAAACTATTGCTTTAGTCATCATTTGTGATATCTCAGGAAATATTTTCCCATTAGCTCTTCTTAATCTTTCTTCTCCTATAAAGTCTGTTACAAAATCATTTTTAGGATGTCTTAATATTCTCTCTGGTGTATCCGTCTGGACAACTTCTCCTTCTTTCATAATACAAATTCTATCAGCAATTTTTAATGCTTCATCCATATCATGAGTTACGAAGACTATAGTTTTTTGTATTTCTTCTTGTAAATTTACAAGGTCTTCCTGAAGCTGCTCTCTACTTATAGGATCAAGGGCACTAAAAGGCTCATCCATTAGAATAATACTTGGGTCTGATGCCAATGCTCTAATAACTCCTACTCTTTGCTGTTGTCCTCCTGAAAGTTCAGTCGGATACCTATCGGCATAAGTCTCTGGATCTAGCCCTACCATATTCATTAAATCCCAGACAGTTTCCATATATTCCTTTGGGTCCTCTTTTTTAAGTTTAGGAACCAATGCTACATTTTCTGAGATTGTCATATGTGGAAGTAGTCCAATTTGCTGAATTACATATCCTATATCACGCCTAAGTATTACAGGATCTTGATCTTTAATAGACTTACCATCTATAAAGATATTTCCCGACGTAGTCTCAATTAATCTGTTTATCATTTTCATTGTTGTTGTTTTTCCGCATCCAGAAGGTCCTATGAGTACAAAAAGCTCTCCTTTTTCTATCTCTAGATTTACTTCTTTTAATGCATGAAAATCATCATCATAAACTTTTGATACATTTTCAAATTTAATCAATCTAAAACTCCTTATATATTTTTCTCTTTTATTCATTCTCTTGTTACTTTTCATATTAACTATTAATTATCGCTAAAAAACAACACTTTAGATATCTATGAAATCTTTAGTGTTGTCAATATGGATTGTATTTTAACAATATATCATAGCTTTTTTAAAATAGAGCTTTTAAAACGCTTTTTAACATAATATTCATAGTAAGTTAAATGAATGTGTACTTTATGACTCCAAAAACCTTATTTTAAGAATAACCAGCAAATTAAACACCTGATAACTTATTTCTTATCTAATATTAAAATATTTACATCTAAAATATTATACTTCGTCATGTAATTTTTTAATACAAATGTTTTCTTTAAAACTATATTATAACTATAAATTATAAAAATCCTTTACTCTTTTACTTTTTTCAAAAAAATAGACCGAAAATAAGTTTATTCCTTTAAATCTAAACTTATCATCAGTCTATTTTTTATACTCTTTAAATATTATATTATTAGTTAAATATCAGTAACCAATTTAACAAATCTTACATTATCTAAAGCTTCAATTTCAATTTCACCTTCTGGATCTTTTTTTATAAATAAAAGATCTTGAATAAAACCTGACCCTACTGGTATAACCATCTTACCATTTTTAGCGAGCTGATTCAGCAGCGCTTGCGGTACTTTCTCTGCAGCAGCCGTAACCATTATTCTATCGTAAGG
>JAAZDF010000043.1 GCA_012512905.1 Clostridium sp. | reverse complement strand
GAGATGCTTATTAGAGTGAAAAGATAGGATGTTAAATCAAATAATAAAATAATATTGTCAAAGAATGTTCGGTAGTAAATGAAATGATTTTCTATTAAATGTTCTAACTACAATATACAAGGAGGAAGAAATGAGTACAATGAAAAAGTATGATGCTATAATTATAGGAAGTGGGCAAGCTGGAAATCCTCTTATGTTTAACTTAGCTAAAAGAGGCCAAAAGGTTGCCATGATTGAAAAAAATGAGCTTGGAGGAGCTTGCATAAATTTTGGATGCACTCCTACTAAAACCCTTATAGCTAGTTCAAACTTCTATCATAGAGTTCAAAGAAGTGAAGAATTAGGTGTAATTACAAATGATGTAGAATTAGACTTTAAAAAAGTAATGAAGAGGAAAAATAATATATTAAAAGCTTTTAGAAATTCTATAAAAAAGGGCGTTGATCGTAATGAAAATATAGATTTATATTATGGGGTGGCAAGCTTTATAGATAAAAACACTGTAAATATAGATTTAAATGTTGGCGGAGTAGAAAAGATAGAAGCTGATAATATATATATAAATTCAGGAGCAAAGCCTAATATTATACCAATTGATGGTATAGAGAATGTTAAATATTATGATTCGACTTCTATAATGGAATTAGATGAACTCCCAGAGCATCTAGTTATAGTGGGTACAGGATACATCGCTTTAGAATTTGGGCAGATGTTTAAAAGGTTTGGAAGCAAAGTCACTATGATTGGTAGAGGGAAAAGTATAATAAAGCGTGAAGATCCAGATATATCTGCTAGAGTTCAAGAAATATTAGAAGAAGATGGAATAGAACTCTTATTAAATGCGGATACAAAAAGAGTGGAAAAGGTTGGAAATAAGATAAATCTTTACATTGAAAAAGATCAAACAGAAGAAAAAGTAGAATGCTCCCATCTAATGCTTGCTACAGGTAGGGAGACGGTTACAGATAATTTGAAATTAGAAAATGTAGATGTTAAATTAGACAAAAAAGGTAATGTACAAGTTGATGATAAGCTTAAGACCAATGTGAATAATATTTATGCCTTGGGTGATGTAAAGGGAGGACCACAATTTACGCACATAGCATATGATGATTATAGAATAGTGGCAGATAATTTATTTGGCGAAGGGAATAGAAATATTAATGACAGACTGTTTCCGTTTACGCTTTTTATAGAGCCACAACTTGGAAGAGTAGGCCTTACAGAAACGCAAGCTAAAGAAAAAGGATATGACATAGAAGTAGCAAAACTAGAAATGAAACATCTAGGACGATCTATTGAAGAAAATATTACCAGGGGATTTATGAAAGCAGTTATAGATAAAGAAACTCACAAGATTTTAGGTGTAGCTATACTTGGGTACCAAGGTGGAGAAATCATGGCGATGATACAAATAGCTATGATGGCAGGCATGAAATATGAAGAATTAAGAGATGGAATCTTCACTCATCCAAGCTTATCTGAAGCATTAAATATTTTGTTTGATATTTAAAAAGAATAAAAATTTTTCTTATTATGAGTCTGTTTCAAAGTTTGTATAAACTTTGAAATCGATGTATAATATCAAGTAATAACCTAGGGACTAGGACATATATAAATTGTTTTAGTCCCTTAAATATAGAATATAAACCTTTATGACATATTAATTATAAGACCCATTATCCTGTTTTAAAGAATTAAATTTAAACATATTGCAAAATATATCTCAAGTTGCTAATAAATCATACTTCAGTTCCTACGAGGCTGTAACCGTTTTTTATTAACATCTATCATGTCTTAAAAAAGAAGGTGAATATATGAAAATCAAAACTAATATGATGAAAAAAGCAATGTTATTAATCGTATTTACAATATCGATATGGTGGGTTTTCGAAAATTTTAAATTTGTAGGGAGAGTTCTTAGTTTATTTTTAGGAATAATATCCCCTTTTATAATAGGCCTTGTAATAGCATTTATATTAAATAAGCCTATGAGTTTCATTGAAGAAAAACTATTTGAAGATCGAGGTCCTTTTAGAGGCCTAAAGGATAAACATAAGAGACCTATCAGTTATTTAATAACACTGATACTTTTTATATTAGTAATTGCAATAGTTTCAATTCTAGTAGTTCCAAATCTAGTAGGAGCCGGAAAAGAGCTTGCAGAAAAAATCCCGTCGTATTGGGAAAATTTGCAAGATTATATAAAAAACAGTCCGATAGAAAGTTATAAAATAAATGATTTGATTCAAGAAATTGATTTTAAAGAAATAAGCGATAATATAGCTTCATTTGTAAGCGGACGACTTGTAGCTTGGCTTGGTTCTACAGTTACAGTTTTTTCTTCTGTAATAGGAGGAATAATTTCAGCCGGTCTTGGAATTGTATTTTCAGTATACTTTTTGCTTCAAAAAGAAGAATTGGCATTAAATATTAAAAAGCTTATTTATGCGGTTTTTCCTGTAAATGTAGCTGAAAGAATCATATATATAGGAAAGGTAACAAAAGAATCTTTTTCAAACTTTTTGACAGGACAAACTTTAGATGCCCTAGCGCTCGGCGGACTATTTTTTATCTCGATGATGATATTTAGTTTCCCATACGCTATGCTGATTAGTATAATAATAGCTATAAGTGCATTTATACCTATAGTAGGATCTTTTATAGGGCTTTTAATAGGCGCGTTTTTAATATTTATAGAAAGTCCTAAAATGGCGGGACTATTTATAATACTTTTTCTTGTCCTACAACAAGTTGAAGGCAACCTAATATACCCTAAAGTTGTAGGAAAGGCATCTGGTCTTTCGTCTGTATGGGTTTTAGCTGCTGTAACTCTTGGAGGAAGTTTGATGGGGATAATTGGAATAATAATATTTGTACCCCTATTTTCTGTAATTCAAAAACTATTAAAAGAGTATACGGATAGAAAACTTGAAGAAAAGAATATAGATAATTTGGATGAGTAAAAGGATTGCTAAAACTTTTAAAGAATAAAACAAATAATCTTCATGGCTGCTTTATTTAGTTTTTCGGTTATAGTTATACTAATAAGAGCTGGATGGTGAGAATCGTCTTAATGTGGATGGTTAAACGACAGCTAAAGATTTGAAAGTAAATTCATACAGGAGAAAATATGATAAGTAAAATTAAAATCTTTTAT
>JAAZDF010000042.1 GCA_012512905.1 Clostridium sp. | reverse complement strand
CTCATTAATATTTTCAATGTAATTATATGATAGTATAAAGTTATATGCAAAAACAGCTATCGCTTATAAGCTGTTTACTTATATTAGAAATCAAAATATAATATTAATTATGAATTTACAACTATATAGTGTGGAGGGATAGAATATATGAAAAATTTTATTAAGTACTTAAAGCCCTATACATTTTTTATTCTTGTTATTGTTTTACTTCTTTTTGGACAAGCTCTTTTAAATTTGGCACTGCCAGATTACATGTCACAAATCGTAAACGTGGGAATATCACAAAATGGTGTAGAAAATGCAGTACCAGAAATAATTACAGAAGATACTTTGCAAAATGCAAATTATTTCCTTACAAAAGAAGAATCAGAAATAGTTTCTAATAATTATAAATTATTAGATGAGGATAACAAAAATTACGAAAAAACTATAAAAACTTTTCCAAATGCAAAAGATTTTAATACATATGCTTTAGAGGATAATTCAAAATCAAATATTGAAAATTTAGACTTTATGAAAGAAAGTTTATTTTTAATTAATGCTATTGAAACAGGTGGTGGAGAACAAAATAAAGATATATTTAATGCACTTCCTTTAGATATAGACCCTGATAATCCTTTTAAATCAATTGACAATATGGATGAAGATGAGCGAGCGAACTTTACAGGAACTTTAAAAGAAATTTTATCTAATTTTCCAGAATCAAGATTAAAACAAGGAGCTATCGTTAAGTTAACTTCAGAATATGAACTGCTTGGAGCAGATCTTGACAAGATGCAAACGAGTTTTATTTGGGAAAAAGGTATAATAATGGTCCTTATAGCTCTAGGTACTCTTATAGTTGCAGCATCTGTTAGTTTTTTTGCTGCAAGAGTTGCTGCAAATCTTGGAAAAGATTTAAGAACAAAACTTTTTAGGCAAGTTAGTGATTTCTCACTAAGTGAATTTAAAGACTTTTCAACTTCTTCGTTAATTACAAGAAGTACAAATGATATTCAGCAAGTTCAAAATTTAGTATCCAATCTACTTAGAATGGTATTTTATGCTCCAATTCTTGGTATAGGTGGCCTAATAAAAGCTTTAAGCATAAATATATCCATGGCATGGGTTATTGGTCTGGGCCTGCTACTTGTTTTAGGACTTGTAATAGTGCTCTTTAGTATTGCTGTTCCAAGGTTTAAAATACTTCAAGAGTTAGTTGATAGGGTTAATCTTGTTCTTAGAGACTCTTTAGTTGGAATGCTTGTTATAAGAGCTTTTAACAACGAGAAATACGAAGAAGAAAAGTTTGAAACAGCAAACATGAAATTAACTAAACTAAATTTATTTGTCTCAAGACTTATGTCTACTATGCAGCCTACAATGATGTTAGTTTTAAATGGAATAACAATTCTTGTTGTATGGGTTGGAGCAAAACAAATTGATGCTGGTTACATGCAAGTAGGAGATATGATGGCATTTATACAATATACTACTCAAATTATTATGAGCTTTGTTATGCTTTCAATGGTATCAATTATTTTACCAAGAGCAACTGTATCTCTAAACCGAGTATCTGAAGTAATCGAATCAGATATAAAAATAAAAGATCCTATTGATTTTAAAACTCTTCCAGAAAAAATAAATGGTGAGATTGAATTTAAAAATGTATGTTTCAAGTATCCTGATGCATCTGAATGTATATTAGAAGAAATTAATTTTAAAGCAAGCAGCGGAGAAACTACAGCATTTATTGGATCTACGGGATCTGGAAAATCAACTCTAGTAAATCTAATACCAAGATTTTACGATGTTACGGAGGGAGAAATCCTTTTAGATGGGATTAATATAAAAGAATTAAAGCTAGACGATCTAAGATCTAGAGTAAGTTATGTTCCTCAGCAAGGTGTCTTGTTCACAGGAACTATAGAAAACAACATAAAATATTCTAATCCTAAACTTTCGGATAAAGATATGAAAAAAGTTGCTAAAATATCGCAATCAGAAGAATTTATATCAAATCTTAGTGGTGAATATGATTATCCTATATCTCAAGGTGGAACAAATGTTTCAGGTGGCCAAAGACAAAGGCTTTCAATTGCAAGAGCTCTTGCAGCCAAATCAGAAGTCATAATCTTTGATGATAGTTTTTCAGCACTCGACTTTAAAACAGATGCTAATCTAAGAAAAGCTCTTAAAAAAGAAGTTAATAATACAGTTATTATAGTAGCGCAAAGAATTTCTACAATTAAAGATGCGGACAAAATTCTTGTCATGAATGAAGGTAGAATTGTTGGAGAAGGAACTCATGATTATTTATTGAAAAACAATAAAATTTATCAAGAGATAGCCGCATCTCAACTTTCAGAGGAGGAGATAGCATAATGGAAAGAAAAAAGAATTATTCTTCTCATAATAAAAACACAGACAAAGTTCCTGAAAGTGGTCACATGGGTAGAGGTCCTAAACTAAAAGGAGCTAAAGCTAGAAAGCCTAAAGACTTCAAGGCTTCTTTAATTAAACTTATGACTTTTTTAAAACCTTACTACTTTAAACTTATTATCGTTTTAATATTTTCAATAGGTAGCACAGTATTTTTTATAGCAGGACCTAAGGTTCTTGCAGATGTTACAACACTTATATTTGAAGGTCTAGTAGGCAAAATAACAGGAACATCAGCCGGAATAGACTTTACTAGAATTTCTAGAATTTTATTAATTTTACTTTCATTATACTTAGTATCAGCAGTATTCTCTTTTATACAGAGTTTTATTGTTGCAAATGTAGCGCAGGACGTATCTTATAATTTAAGAAAAGATATATCACAAAAAATAAACAGGCTACCACTTAAATATTTTGATACACATTCTCATGGTGATGTACTGTCAAGAATGACTAATGATGTTGATACAGTATCACAAACACTTAATCAATCATTGTCACAAATTGTAAGAGCAATAACTACTCTAATAGGAATTATAATAATAATGCTTACAATTAATTTAACAATGACACTAGTATCTATACTTATAATACCTATTAGTGCAACGCTTATATTATCCCTAGTTAAGGTCTCTCAAAAGTTTTTTAGAAACCAGCAGATATATCTTGGTGAAGCAAACGGTTATGTGGAGGAAACTTTTAGTGGCCACATAGTTATGAAAGCTTTTAGTGCCGAAGATGCAGCTAATAAAAACTTTCAATATATAAATGAAGACCTTTATGAATCCGCTTGGAAATCTCAATTTTTTGCAGGACTTAGCCAACCCATAATGATGTTTATTGGTAATCTAGGTTATGTTGTTGCTTCAATTCTTGGAGTATATCTTACTATTATTGGTAGTATAAGAGTTGGTGATATTCTAGCTTTTATTCAATATATAAGAAGATTTAATCAACCCATTGGAGAAATAGCAGAAATTTCAAATGTACTTCAAACATCTGTTGCAGCTTCTGAGAGAATATTTGAGTTTCTTGAAGAAGATGAAATTCCAGTAGAAAGTACAGAAAAATCACTTTCAGATGCAAAAGGACAAGTAGAATTTAAAAACGTTTCCTTTGGATATAATGATGATGAAATGGTTATAAATAACTTTTCACTAAAAGTAAATCCAGGTCAAAACGTTGCAATTGTTGGTCCTACGGGAGCTGGAAAAACTACGATAGTAAAACTACTAATGAGGTTTTATGAAGTTAATGAAGGTAGTATATTGATTGATGGAACAGATATTACAGATATACCAAGATCAGATCTTAGATCCACCCTTGGTATGGTTCTTCAAGATACATGGCTATTTAATGGAACAATTATGGAAAACATTAGATATGGAAAATTATCTGCTACTGATGAGGAAGTAGTTAATGCATCAAAAGCATCTTATGTTGACCATTTTGTAAGAACACTTCCTGAGGATTATAATCTTATTATCGATGAAGAAGGAAGCAATATAAGTCAAGGACAAAAACAGTTACTTACAATTGCTAGAGTATTCTTAAATGATCCTAATATACTCATCTTAGATGAGGCTACAAGTTCTGTAGATACTAGAACAGAGGTACTTATACAAAACGGTATGGAAGAACTAATGGAAGGTAGAACAAGTTTCGTTATAGCTCATAGACTTTCAACAATTAGAAATGCTGATTTAATACTTGTGTTAGATGATGGCGATATTGTTGAAACTGGAAATCATGATGAGCTTATTGATAGAAAAGGATTTTACTATAATCTATATCAGTCTCAATTTGAAGAATAAATATATAAATAAAAAAACTGAGTGCAAGGTGGAAACTAACCTTATACTCAGTTTTTTTATTGATTATTTTTTAAATTTTTATTTTTTCAGCACTCTCAAAATATTTTTCTTCCTTCCTCATGTCTTTTAATTGAATATATAAAAATATACCAGTTATAATCGTTGTTAACATATCTGATATTGGAGCTGCTGTCCATATACCCATAAGTCCATATATATTAGGAAGTATTAAGAGAAGTGGTATAAGTATTATTACCTGTCTTAACATCGATAGGATAAATGATTTTTTAGCCATTCCAATAGCTTGAAAAAAAGTACTGCTTATAATTTGAAATCCTATAACAGGCATAAAAAGCATAAATCTTTTTATACCTTGGACCCCTATTAACCTAATGTCTGCATCTTTTGTAACAAAATTTATAAACATTTCTGGAAATAACTGAATCAATATTCCTCCAGTTGCAGTTACCATTGTAGCTGCGATTATTGCAACTTTCAAAGCTTCTCTAGCCCTATCATAATTTTTTGCACCATAGTTATATCCAACAATTGGTTGTAAGCCTTGATTCATACCAAAAACTGGCATAAAAAATAAAGTTACAATGGAATTTATTGCCGCATAAGCTCCTATAGCTTTAGAAGATCCATAAAAAAGCAAACTACGGTTCATAATAATTCCTATAACACTACCTGCAACTTGCATTGCAAAAGGAGATGCACCTATAGACATTATTTTAAATACTAGCTCCTTATTAAATTTTATATACTTTCTTTTAAGTTCTAGCATACTTTTTTTATTTATAAAGTAACTTATTGTCCATATAAAAGTTGCAAATTGAGCTATTATAGTTGCTAGGGCAGCTCCTGATACTCCCATATTAAATGTAAATATTAAAATCGGATCAAGAATTGTATTTATAATTGCACCAATGAGCATTGTATACATTGCTATTTTAGGATTACCTTCTGCTCGTATTATATTATTTAACCCAAAAGCAACTGTGTTAAAAACATTTCCATATAATATTATTCTTAAGTAATTTTTAGCATAAATTCTAATACTGTCATCTGCACCATACAAATTAACAATTTTTTCTAAAAACATTAGTCCAAATACTGTTATAAAAACTCCAGTGACAATAAGCATAAAAAGACCTGCACCAAAAAGTTTTTCAGCATCTTTATCCTTTCCCTCACCTAACTTAATTGATATATTTGCTCCTGCACCTATACCAAAGAGCATACTAAATCCCATTATTATAAATGTTATCGGAAGAACTACACCTACACCACTTATAGCATATCCACCATATTCAGGAATGTTTCCTATAAAAATTCTATCTACAATATTATACATAGACTGGACAAGCATTCCTAAAATAGCAGGCAAGGAAAACTTTACAAACAATTTCAATATATTTTCTTCACCCATCAATTTCGCTCTATCACCCAAATCTTATCCACCCCTTTAATCTTTGTTTTTATTAACATATTATATCTCATATAGTATGTTAATAGAAGAATTTAATTACAGATATTTAAAATTATGTACTCTTCACAAAATACTTTACACAGAAATTATGTTTTATTATATCTATCCGTCTTAAAAAGAGTATCCCTTTCAGTGCGCTACTGTACTCAGTAGTGGAGGTTCATTGGAGTTATAGGTTTTATTATCTTTCAAAAAGTTTCGTTTCTAATCTGCGGAGCTATAATAGCTGTTTTTTATTAATATTTTAAAAAAATACCACTATTATGTGGAATTAAATAATTTTCATATGAGCTCATAATATACAAAATAGTAGCGACTTTTTTATACTTATTTATAAAAACATTTCTCATGAAAAGAATAATGACAATTAGCTATTTTGTTACAAGATAGTATTATAGGTATTCATGCATTGCACCGATTTTTAAAAAGTATAGCCTTCCATTAAATATATATTAGTTTTCGAAGACTACTTTCTTTGATAACTAAAAAAAGGTGCGCAAGACGCACCTTTTTTAAAATTAAATTAAATTTTTAATCTTTCTCAGAGTGGGCTATTCTACTAGCTGCAGCAGCTGCTAATGCTGCTACTATATCATCAAGAAAAGTATTAACAGCTAAATCATGTTTTTCCTCATCTAGCACCTTAATTATACCAATTTTTTCTTTATCTAAATAACCAAAATTGGTAAGACCAATAGTTCCATATATGTTCACTATTGAAAGAGGAAGTACCTCATCAATTCCGTACAAAGCTTCATCTGATTCTATTATGCTTTGAAGTGGTTCCTTAAAACCTTTTTTCTCAGCAATTTCATCAATAGCGATTCCGGTAAGTACCGCATGTATTACTTCTCTCTTTTTTAAGACGCGAACTACACTCTCATTGCATTTTTCTATTGTTAAGTTTTTTGTATAATCTTTTTGGAGTGTAAAAACAATCTCAGCAATATCTATAAGCTCTACACCTCTTTCGGATAATGATTTAACCGTTTCTTCATAAAGCTTTTCCATGTTATATTTATAAGTCATCTATTCTCCTTCTACTTTTTTACAGAATCTCTTTCAACCAAGTGATAATTTAAAAGATATTGGTCTTCATCAAGAGGTTTCTTATTAATATTTTTTATAAGCATTCTCATACCCACAGATCCCATATCATACATAGGTTGAGATATAGTTGTTATTTTCGGATAAAATATTGCTGCAAGATCAATATCATTAAAGCCAATAACGTCAACATCGTCTGGAACACTTATTCCTTTATCTCTTAGTGCATTTATTGCACCCATAGCTATCTCGTCAGAGGCGCAAAACACAGCGTCTATTTCACTACTTTCTAGTATTACATTAATACCATTATATCCATCTGATACTTTCATTCCGCCGAAATATGTCCTTTTATTATCTAAGTCTATATTATTTTCTTTTAATGCTCTTACATATCCATCATATCTTAAGGAAACTGCATTAGATTTATCCTTTTTTATACCAATATATCCTATTTTTTTATTCCCCTTATCTAAGAGATACTTTGTCGCATCATAAGCTGCTTTAATATTATCGATAGTCACACTAGGAAATTTATTTCCTGGTGCTTTTGTTTCAATTAAAACTGTTTTCATTTTTAATTCATCGATAAGTTCTATAATTTCATCGTCAAGAGATGAACTCATATAAAGCATACCATCTACCATTTTTTCTTTTAAAACTCTTATATATTCTTTTTCCTTTGAAATATCAGAATCAGAGTTACAAAGAATTATATTATAGTCATATATATTAGCTACATCTTCGGCCCCTCTTACTACTTCTGGATAAAATTGATTGGAAATATCAGGTACCAGTATACCTATTGTTTCTGTTCTTCGAGTCTTCAAACTTCTAGCTACTATATTAGGTCTATAATTTAATTTGATAATCGCCTTTTCTACTTTTTCTTTTGTTTCTTTATTAACCACATCTACTTTATTTATAACCCTAGATACAGTTGCTATAGAAACACCTGCTTCTTTTGCAACATCTTTAATTGAAGCTGCCATAATATCACTCCCCATAATTACATGTTTTTTATTCTATTTAACAATACAGTTTTAAGTAAACCTTATCATAATTATTATAATACATATTCATTCAAAAATCTTTATTTTAACAAAAATTTTATGTAAACTATTTCCCGTTTACATTCCACTCTCAGTTTATCATGTTTTTTGTTAAATGTTTACATAAAAATTATTTTATTTAACAGAAAAAAATAATGCCTGACCTAAATCAAGCATTACAAAAAATTATTTTATTACTTTTAGCCCTATATAGACATCATTTCCATTTATATCAATCTTTTCATTTTCAAATTCTTGATTGTATAATATGTTTTCTGAAAGAACTTCTTTACTTATATACTCTTCATATTTTTTTACAATATCTAGTATATCTTTATCTCCATCTATATAAAATTCAATTCTATCTGCAACTTCAAAATCTTTTTCTTTTCTTAACATTTGAACTTTAGATATAATTTCTCTAACATTTCCTTCTTCTTTAAGCTCTGGACTTATCTCAGTATCTAAAACTACTCCAAGCTCACCTTCTCCACTAAAGGCATATCCAGAGAGTCCTTCCATTGTAACTAATAGATTTTCTTCATTAAGCTCAATTGTATTTCCATCAATTTCAATGTCAACAGTTTCTCCATTTCTTATTTTGTTTGCTAAGAAGGCTTGATCCATATTTCCTATAGCTTTTCTAATCTTAGGTATAAATCTACCATATTTTTTTCCAATTACTGGAAGATTAGGTTTAATCTCATAAGATACATATTCTGATAAATCTGCTCCTAATATAACTTCCTTTACATTAAGCTCATTTTTAATAATATCACCATAATACTCTGGAAGTTTTCTTACTGAAATTCTAATCTTGCTTAAAGGCTGCCTATTTTTAATATTAGATGTGTTTCTAGCACTTCTACCTAGACTTACAAGGCTATATGCAAGACCCATATCATTCTCAAGATTTTCATCTATAAGATTTTCATCATATTCTGGATATGAATTAAAGTGCACAGACTCTGGAGCATTTTCATCCAAACTCAATACTAAATTCTTATAAATATCTTCTGTTAGATATGGAATAAACGGTGCAGCAACCTTAATAAGGCTAACTAATACTTCGTAAAGAGTATTGTATGCGCTAATCTTATCATCGGTAAGCTCTTCGCTCCAAAATCTTTCTCTATTTCTTCTTACATACCAGTTTGAAAGATCATCAGTAAATTCTTCTATACTTAAAGCAGCTTGAGTTACCCTATAATTATCTAGATTATATTCTACCTCTTTAATCAAAGAATTTAATTTAGAGATAATCCATTTGTCCATTATATCTTCTGATTTATGGTCTTTATAAGCTAACGGATTAAACTTATCTATATTTGCATATAACACATAAAATGAGTATACATTTTGAAGAGTTAGTAAAAACTTTCTTTGACTTTCAGCTACATCTTTTTGTGAAAATCTTGTTGGAAGCCAAGGTGCAGAAGAAGTATAGAAATGCCATCTTGTAGCATCAGCACCCTCCGTTTCTATTACATGAAATGGGTCTACCACATTACCCTTATGCTTTGACATCTTTATTCCCTTATTATCAAGAACATGTCCTAGAACTATAACATTTTCAAAAGGACTTTTCCCAAATATTGCTGTAGATATTGCAAGCAGTGTATAAAACCATCCTCTTGTTTGGTCTACTGCCTCAGATATAAATTGAGCTGGGAAATTCTCTTCAAATAATTCTTTGTTTTCAAAAGGATAGTGCCACTGAGCAAAAGGCATAGATCCTGAATCAAACCATGCATCTATTACTTCATGAGTTCTTTCCATCTTCTTTCCACACTCAGAACAATTAAGGTACACATTATCTATATAAGGCTTATGTAACTCTATATCTTCTGGAACATCGATTCCTTTTTCCTTTAGCTCTTCTATACTACCAATACATTCTTTATGTCCACAGTCACATTCCCAAATTGGAAGTGGTGTTCCCCAATATCTATCTCTTGATACACTCCAATCAATAACATTCTCAAGAAATTTACCCATTCTTCCTGTTCTTATATTGTCAGGGTGCCAATTAACACTGTTTGAATTTTCCAGTAAATCGTCCCTAAGTGAACTCATTTTTATAAACCAACTATCTCTTGGATAATATAAAAGAGGCGTATGGCATCTCCAGCAATGTGGATATGAGTGAACATATTTCTCTGTAGAGAATAATTTATTTCTTTCTTCAAGCCATTTTAAAATATCCTTATCCGCTTTTCTTACATCCATTCCTTTAAATGGAGTTACACTATCCATAAAAGTACCATCTTCATTTACTAAATGTATGAATGGGATATTGTTTTCTTTGCACACAATATAGTCATCTTCACCATAAGCTGGCGCAGTATGAACTATACCTGTACCATCAGATAATGTTACAAAATCTCCATGGATAACATAAAAGGCTTTTTTCTCTGGAGTATAAAATGGCATAAGCTGCTCATAGCTGACTCCTATAAGCTTCTCACCTTTAAATTCTTTTATTATCTCATAGTCAATATCTTCAAATAATTTTGTTATAAGATCTTTAGCAACAATAAAGATTTCTTCTTTAGAAGTTTCCTCATCTAGAACTTTAACTTCTGCATAGTCATAAGCTTTGTTTATAGCTAAAGCTGCATTAGATGGAAGGGTCCATGGAGTTGTTGTCCATGCAAGTATATATTTATTTTCTGTACCTTCAACTTTAAATTTTGCAATTGCAGTGTTATCAGTTACATCTTCATATCCTTGGGCAACTTCATGAGAAGAAAGTGCAGTTCCACATCTAGGACAATACGGCATTACTTTAAAGCCTTTATATAGAAGATCTTTTTCCCATATCTTTTTAAGAGCCCACCACTCAGATTCAATATAATTGTTTTCATAGGTTACATAAGGATGATCCATATCTACCCAAAAACCTATTTTTTCAGACATGTCTTTCCACATCTCAGTATATTTAAATACACTTTTCTTACATTCTGTTATAAAGTTTTCAACTCCATAATTTTCTATGTCTTCTTTTCCATCAAGACCAAGTTTTTTTTCAATTTCAAGTTCAACTGGAAGTCCATGAGTATCCCATCCAGCTTTTCTTAGCACTTTATAACCCTTCATTACCTTATATCTTGGTATAAGGTCCTTGATTACCCTTGTCAGAACATGCCCTACATGAGGCTTTCCATTAGCTGTTGGAGGCCCGTCAAAGAATGTAAAACTTTCTCCATCTTGATTTAGTCTGTAGCTTTTATTTACTATATCTTTTTCTTCCCAAAAATCTCTTATTTCATTTTCTTTTGCAACAAAAGATTTTTTTGAATCTACTTTTTTATACATTTTCCAGCTCCTTTTAACATATTAAAAAAACCTCAGCCCTTAATAGGACGAGGTCTCGCTTTACCACCTAAATTTATCTTCAGATACTTACTAATATCCTATTTCTTAACGCGAAATTACGTACAGGCTTAGTCCAATTTTTCAGCCTATCTACTCTAAGGTGATTTTCATATTTATAAGCAAAGGTTTTGCACCATACAACCTCTCTCTAAATGCTAGTTTTAAATACTACTCTTCCTTGTCTGCATATTTAACATATCAATTATATTATAACTAAATTATCTTGTCAATGAATGAAATTTTTATTCTTAAAGATTCGTTTTGTTATAACAACTAAATACCAGTATTTATATATAATATCTCTCTCTTATCTTAATATTAATTCTACGTTTTCAAGGTCTTTAAAAACCTTTAAAAGGCTAATTCCATAACTTCCTTGATTTATTAAAATATCCTCACTATTAAAAATAATAACTTTAATAGTATCCTTCCTTTCTGACAATAAATCCCAAAGAGCGTCTAAATTTTCCCCATAATAATTGTCGAACATAAATTTTCTTTTTAAATATCTGTGAGTATTCTCCAGCTCTATCATTTTTTTCCCATTTAAATATATCTTTTCCATATCATGCACCTTTATCAATCGCTGAGCTTAATAAATGAATTATAGTGATCATCCGTATAGTAAATCTGCCCATCATTTGAGAATACGATTCTTTCCTTTCCTCTATAGCCACCATTATAGTTTATATCGCACTCATACCATTTTCTACCATTTTTATCTGGAAGTTTATTTTCTCTATTCCCAAAATAATCCCCACCTATACTTTTTTTATTACTAACATCCCAAAGATTACCTTTTTTACTATCCCAGCCTAAGTCTTTAGCTTCTTTTTTAGTTATATAATTATTAGGAAGTTTTTCATACTTATCTATATATTTATAAACGTCTTCTTTACTTGTATAATATCCATCTTCAGAAATATCAATTTTTTCATCTGATTTCTGTTCAACTATTTTCTCTGTGTTGTCACTTCCTGATAAAAAATTATTAAAATCTATTTCAAATCCCAATAAGGATAGGATAATTATAGCACCTACAAGTAAGCTTGATATAATTTTATTTTTGGATTTCATTAAATCTGCTCCTCTCTAATGTAATTTTCAACTATTATCTATTTATTTATAGCATATTTAACCTTATTAGCAAAGTTTAGTTGTAAGCAATTGAATTATATATTATTTAATGTATACTATAATTATATAATAGTGGAGGTACGATGATGGATAAAAAAATAATGGTAGTTACTCATAGTATTTTAAATCAATTAGCTCTTGCTGAAGATAAAAGGCTAACAGAGGGTCCTATACCTGTAATAAAAGACTTAACAGATTTAAATGTTCAGTTAGTTCAAATTCCAAATATAGATAATTATTATAGTCTTAAACTTGAAAGAGAAATTACTGAAGAAGATAGAAATACAGAAGAATTTAAAGAGTATACAAGGCAGTTTATTCTACCTTTAGTAAATGATGTTATGGACCATGTGAAAAAGGGAGCAAAGTTTTTAGGAGTTCTTTCTTATAGAGGAGATAATACTCAATCAGTTGAACCTCAGAATAGCCCTATAATGGTAGAGGTATTTAGGCTTTTTGATCGCAAGTGTATGATTACTCCTTACTATGAAATTAAAGAGAACCTATCTGCCGAAGATATAGATCTTTTAATAACTGATGTTATGGATGCTTTAGACTTTTAAATAAATAAAGAGTATTTTTCTTTAAAATGAAAAATACTCTTTTTTACTTGAAAAAATCATTCCCTTATTAAAATCTAATTTAATCTTCATAATTTTTTATTATGCCATTTTTAAATTCTGGAACAATATTTAAAATATCTTTTTCAAGACAATACTTTATATCGCCATGAAGACCTAAATCCAAAAGCAAATTATAATGATAAGCATTTGAAATAAGTTCTTCTAAATCAGAATTTGTATTAAATAAAAGTAAAGAAGTCTTTGCTATGTCTGTAAGATTGTATTCTTTGATTTCAAGTATATCATTTATTATAGCTCCCGCTGCCAAGAAGTCATCTATTGAAAATTTATCATTAGTTCCCGCAAGAACTACTACGATATCTTTATTTTCTTCATTTACTTTTCTAGCCACTGCTTTTGCGTTTAAAAGTGAGCCAATATAAACCTTATCAGCTGAGCTTGATCTTGTTATTGCTTTTGTTCCATTCGTTGTTGTTAAAATAACATTTTTATCTTGTATATTTTCCTTGGAATATTCTAAAGGTGAATTGGACAAATCAAATCCATCTATCTTCTTAGCTTTTCTTTCTCCACCTAAAACAACATTTTCCATTTTATTTCTTATTTTTAGAGCTTCTTCTACATTAGTTACTGGTATAACACTCTTAGCACCATTAGAAATCGCTGTAATAATAACTGACGTTGCTCTTAAAATATCTATGACTATTACTACTTTATCCTTCACTATATCTGTAGTAACATTATTACCTGTTATAACGACATCAATTTTCATTAATTATTGCTCCCTATATTAAAATTTTCTCCTTGGTACAAATTTTTATCTTTTAGATAATTATCAATACCATTTAAAACAGACCATTTATTTAAAGACCACATAGGTCCTATAAGTAAATCTCTCGGTGAATCTCCTGTTAATCTATGTATAACAATATTTGTTGGTAACATTGCAATAGACTCTGATACTAAGTAAATATACTCTTTTTCCGTCAAAAAGTCTATCCCTTTATTTTTATATTGATTTTCTAGTGGTGTGTTTTTCATAACATGAAGAAGATGAAATTTAATTCCTTGAATATCCTTATTACTTAAATATTTTATAGTTTCAAACATTTCTTCTTTTGTTTCACCTGGTAAACCAAATATAACATGAACAACAACATCTACATTGATATCACGAAGTTTTTTAAGAGATTCTTCAAATACACTTAATCTATAACCTCTATTTATTTCTTTCGATACCCTCTCGCTTATTGTTTGAAGTCCAAGCTCTATTATAACATATGTTTTTTTATTTATTTCTTTAATAACTTGTAAAATATCTCTATCTAAACAATCAGGTCTTGTTGCAATTGATATTCCAACTACATCTTTCTGATTTAAAGCTTCATTATATTTATCTCTTAATTTTTCAGGATTATCATAGGTATTAGTATATGCCTGAAAATATGCAATATATTTTCTGTTTTTCCATTTAGATTTAGTCCTTAACTTAGACTTTTTAAACTGATCACTAATACTTAAGTCTGCACTGGGAGAGAAATCTCCGGATCCTCTTTCGCTGCAAAAAGTACAGCCTTTAGTGCTTATTTTTCCATCCCTATTGGGACATGAAAAACCTCCATCTAAACTTACTTTAACTATTTTTTCACCAAATTTATTTCTAAGAAAATAGTTTAAAGTATTATATCTTTTATTACCAAATTTATTCAAAGTATCCACCAATCTATTCAAATATTTTCTCAAAATAATATTTTATAACAAGAATTGAAATTTTACAAGCCTTTTTAAAACTATGCTCTAGATTTTCTTTCTATATCTCTATGCTGAGTAACTACATTTATTCCCTTTGAATTTAAGTATTCAGAAGTCCTTCTTGCAAATGACACAGACCTATGTTTACCGCCTGTACAGCCATAAGCAACAACTAACTGACTTTTACCTTCTTCTCTATAAAGAGGAAGCAAATATTCTATAAGATCTATTAATTTATTAAATAAAGTCTCAGAAAGGTTATTACTCATTACATAATCAAAAACATCATCATCCATTCCTGTTTTGTTTTTAAGTTCCTTTACATAAAATGGATTTGGAAGATACCTAAGGTCAAAGACTAAATCTGCATCATTTGGTATTCCAAATTTAAAGCCAAAAGAAACAGCTTTAACTTGCATAGAATGACTACTTTCATAAATAAACAAATTTCTGATTTCTTTTTTTAGATCATTATTACTTAAAAAAGTTGTATCAATAATATAATCTGATATGCTATATATAGTTTCAAAAGACTTTCTTTCAAGTTTAATAGCCTCTGATAATGATGTGATTTTGCTATCCATAAGAGGATGTTTTCTTCTAGTTTCTTTATATCTATTAAGTAAAACTTCATCTGAAGTATCTAAATATATTACTTTATATCTAATTTTATGACTATCTAAATTATCTAATTCTTCTTTCAGTTTTGTATAAACATCTTTACTTCTAGAATCTACAACAAGAGCTAAGTGATCTTCTCGGCCTTTTGACTGTATTGTTAGCTTTGCAAAAGGATAAATAAATTCTGGTGGTAGATTATCAACGCAGTAATAGCCTATATCCTCTAAAGCATCTACCGCCATCGATTTCCCAGATCCAGACATTCCAGTTACAATAATAAGTTCCATCTTTTATCCTCCATAGTTATTCTTTATCTTCAAACTCTTCCTCTTCTTCTCTTTTTCTTATTATATCTTCTCTCATTCTAATCTTTTCACCTTTGTAAAAATCTTCTGCAATCTGTCTGAATCCTAATTCTTTTAGAACTCTTACGATAACTCCTCTTATTTCATAAGAAGACGTTTGTCCGTTTTCTCCTCTTACCTCGACAATAGTTCTTTTAGTTTCCCTAGCAATAATGTCCAAATCTTTTTTTGTTAATTGAATATTGGAATCTGATGCACTATTCCCCACAGAAGTTTTTATTTTTTCAATATTAAACTTATCTATTCTTCCATCTTTCTTTACCACATTAAGCATATTAAGCACTCCTTTCCTAATATTATAATTATACTATAAATAAAGCTATTCTTTTGATTTTTATATTAATCTTCCTTATATAACCTTATTTAGCGCAGCATTAAAGGTATAAATTAAAATATTTTTTATATTTTGATTCTTTTATTTTCCGGAATATTTATTAGCTTTTTATTTTGATAAGATTCCTCACTCGCAAAAACAGCTCTCATAGCCGGCAGGATTTTTTCTCCTGATAATATAGTGTCCTCTTCATTTAATATACCCTTTATAAATACATCCATAACCCCTGATGATAATTCTTCTTCTTTTACATTAACAAATGAATTTTTATAAATTTTTGTTTTTCCATCACTATTAATAACTTTTAAAGGATTGTTAGGATCATCATAAATATACATAATCCCTTTTTTTCCGTAAATAATAGTACTTTTATCTTCTGCGCCATAGTGAGTCCAACTAACGCTCATAGTCCCCATAATATTATTGCTCAACTTTAAAATGGACACTCCATTATCATCAACACTTATAAAATCTCCACTGCTACTCTTCTTGTCTAAAGTTTCCATCATAGACATAACTTCTATAACCTTTTCATCAAGAAGATATGATATTAAATCAATTTTATGTATCCCGAGATCTCCCATAACTCCTATGCCTGCAGCATCCTCATAAAAAAACCATACATCTTTTCCAGGAGTTGAGCTCCATTCTTCTGGTCCTTTGTTTCCAAAAATTGTGCTGAAAGTCAAAACTTTACCTATGGCACCATCTCTTATAAGCTTTTTAGCTTCAAGATGAATTGGTTTTAATCTCTGGTTATGAGCTATATTAAGAACTTTTCCTGTATCCTTAGATACTTTAACCATTTCAATACTTTCTTCTAAAGTTGTCGCCATTGGTTTTTCACAAAGAACATGTTTACCTTTTTTTAAAGCTTCTATTGCAATTTCTCCATGAAGAATATTTGCAACACTAATTACAACAGCATCAATACCAGAATCATTTAAAATTTCTTGATAGTTAGAGTATACAGAGCCACCATACATATCTGCCATTTCTTCAGCTTTTTCTACTGTTCTGTTACAATAGGCTACAATATTAACATTTTCATTTTTACTTGCTTCTGGGATGTGCCTTTTCTGAGCAATTTTCCCACATCCAATAAATCCAATATTTATTTTTTCCATTATCTTACCCATCCTTTCAAGCTAAAAGAAAGTCTTATTAGTATTATTATATCATCATGCTTATATCCTTACAAAGAGTTTCAAAACACTAAAGTTGTAAACTTTAGTGAAAGTACTGAAAATAATAACCACCTTATATGTGTCCATTTTGTAAACTTTTCTTTTTATATGTTTTAATTTTTATTATTATTAGTAATTTCTCTTTAAATGATGTACAATAATAAATGTTATTCAAGGATATAAATAGTATGAGGAGTGATAATATGAGTAATACAGTATATCAAATACAAAAAAGACGTGACATCAAAGCTAAACGCTTAAGAAGAGAAGGCTTTATTCCTGGAGTTATCTATGGTGCAGAAGAAGAATATGTACATTCTATCCCTGTAGAAATAGAAGAACCAGTTCTGCTTAAACTTCTTAAAGAAAATACAAAAACATCAATAATTCCAATAGAAGGATTAGATAAAGGGTTTAACGTAATTGTTAAAGAAGTTCAACTAGATCATCTTACTGGAAAAGTACAGCATATAGACATGCAAGTAATCAAAAAAGGTGAGATTATTACAGTTGCTATACCTGTTGAAATTATTGGAGAAGAAGTTTTACAGCCTAAGCTAATGATTTTCCAACTTGAAACTAGTGAAATCGAATTAAGAGGACCTGCTGAAGATCTTCCAGAAAAATTCGTAGTTGATGTTTCAGAGTTTGAATTTAATGACACAGTTTTAATATCAGAACTTGAAGTTCCTGAAACTATGGAAGTTCTAGACGACCTAGATAGTTTGGTAGGAATAGTAATTTCTTCACTTGCAGAAGAGGAAGAAGAAGAGGAAGAAGATATCGATGAAGAAGAAATCTCTGCAGAAGTGGAAGTAATAACAGAAGCTGAAGAAGAGGAAGAAGAAGAATAAAATAGAAAATTATATAAATAATTTATAAATTATTCAAAGAACCCATTAGTGGGTTCTTTTTTCATTGAAATAAAGTTTCGGTATCTTATTTTATAATAGTTTCATATAATTTTTTAATTATTCATGGAATTTTTAACTTTATAGCATATAATGAAGTTATAAGAGTTTTAAGCTACTATTTTAAGGAGGAATTTATGAATTATAATATTTTAAATAATTTTTCAGAGGAAATACTTAATAATAATAATGAAGGTCCCTTTATCTCAATATATTTACCAACTACAAGATTTTCAACAGGAGCTAATGAAAATTCTATTTTATTTAAGAATTTAATTAGAAAAGTTGAAACAGAGATAAAAAAACATAAAAACTATGGTGACTTTAAAGAAACTCTTAAGGAATTAAATAATTTAGCAAGTGATAATGACTTTTGGAATTATCAATTAGACAGCCTTGCTGTACTTGCAGACAAAAAAGACATATATTTATATAAGCTTCAAAGAGACTTAGATTCATTTTATCAAGTTTCTGACGCTTTTTATATTAAACCCCTTTTAAATGCTTATCAAACAAATGATAATTATCGAGTGCTCGCTCTTGATAAAAAAGAATTTAAACTTTATGAAGGTAATAGATATGCTATACGTGAAGTTCAAATACCAGAAGACGAAAAATTTTCCATTTCCGACATATATGAAGATGAGCAAAGAGAACATAATGTTACTGCTCAAAGCCTGGGTTCTAGAGGAGATACACTTTACAGGGGTGGAAGTGAAACAGCCAATGAAAAAGATAAAAATGATAATATAAGATTTTTCAGAATGGTTGATAGATATATTAATGATAATTATTCTAAAGATGCTAAAGTACCGTTAATTCTTCTTTCATTACCTGAACATAATAAACTTTTTAAATCTTTAAGTCATAGTAATAATTTGCTTGAAGATTCTATAAGAAAAAACCCTGCTTCTATGAGTTTAGATGAAATAAGAACTGAAGCTTGGAGTATATTAAAACCAGATTATACAAGTGAAGTTGCTGCTATAAAAAACAACTATGAAATTAATAAAAATACTGAACTTTCATCTTCTGATTTAAATGAAATTTCAATAGCTGCCTTCCAAGGGAGAATTTACTCAATACTAATAAAAAGAGATTTTATTGTTAATGGTAAAGTTAATAAAGAAAATGGATTCGCTAATATTGATAAGAATATAAATAATGATATTCTGAATGATATTGCTATATTATCCCTTAAGAATAAATCTAAAGTTCTAATTGTGCCAAATGATGAACTTGATTATGATTCAGGTGTAATCGCAAACTTTAGATATTAATTTTAATAACTACATATACATTACTAAAAAGGGATGAATTTTTTAATTCATCTCTTTTTTAAATTAAAAATATAAATATGTATTATGTTATAATAGAGAGAGATAGAACCAAAGTTATAGGAGGTAATATGAAATTATTTGTAACAGATTTAGATGGTACTTTATTAAGCTCTGATCACACTTGCAGCGATTACAACATGGAAACTTTGAAAAAGGCTAGTAGTATGGGAGTAAAAATATGTATAGCCTCGGGGAGATCTTATGGAGATATAATTAAATTAATAAAAGGTTATGATCTAAATCCTTATATAATATCAAGCAATGGTGCTAGTGCTTACGATGATAAGGGTAATAAAATACATTCTGTTTCAATTCCAAAAAATGAAGTAGTACAAATATTGCAATATTTAGATAGTAAAAACCTTCAATATGAAGCTTCAACTGATGAATACACTTATGCAACGCAGGACGGTCTTAATTTACTACATAAGGAACTTGAAGATGTAGGTGAGTCTGATACAGTTAAAAAAAATAAACTTTATAATGATATTATTGGCCTTGTCTTATCTCAAAAAAACTTGAAAATTGTTCCTACATTAGAAGATTTACTAAACGAAGTTGATAGTGTCAATAGTATATCTTCACTCAGTGCTTACCTCCATAAAATAAAAAACGCCAAAAGACATTTTACAATGGATTCCCGTTTATCAACTTTTAGCTCTGTTAAATATAACTTTGAATTAACTAGTAGTAAAACTTCTAAGGGAGTAGCACTAACAAAGTTAGCTGATAGTTTAAACATTCCGCTAGAGAATGTAGCTGCTATAGGTGATAATTATAATGATATATCAATGTTAAAAGTAGCAGGATATAAAGGAGCAATGGCTAATGCAGTCCCAAATGTTATAAGCTTAGCTGAATATATAGCTCCAAGTAATGACGAAAATGGTGTCGCAGAGTTTTTAGAAAGCTTATTATAATAAAAAACCTTATGATTATTTAGCAACTTTTTTTTAAAAAAGCTTCTAAGTACCATAAGGTTTTTATTTTATATAATATTTTCTGTTAATTCTAAAAATTTATCTATATCTTCTTTTATGATATCAAGAGATTTCCTAAAGAAATCAGGCTTTGTTATATCTATTTCCATGAACTCAGCAAGTTCCTTAATATTTTTTTGACCTGTAAGTCTTAGTAACTCATCATATCTAGATATAAACTCATCTCCTGTTTCTATATATTCACTATATAGACCCTTAGAGAATAACAGTCCAAAAGCATACGGAAAATTATAATAATGTCTGTCTCCACTATAATAATGAGGTTTATTAATCCACATAAAAGGATGCATAAACTCTTCATCTAATCCATCACCATAGGACTTTTTCTGTGATTCAATCATAATCTCTGACAGTTTATCATTAGAGATTTGACCTTTTTCTCTAAGCCTAAACACTTCATCTTCAAATAAAAACCTTGAATAAATATCTACAATAACTTGGGTTGCATCAGATATAGAAGATTCTAACATATAAAGAGCTTCTTTCTCATTTGCTTCTTTAATGGCTGCTTTCATAACAATTGTTTCTGATAAGATAGATGCAGTTTCCGCTATTGGCATTGGATAAGAACTATTTAATATAGACTCATCTTTAAGTTTAAGTCCGTGATATCCGTGGCCAAGTTCATGCGCAATTGTAATCATATTGGAAAAACTTCCATCAAAATTAGTCATTATTCTACTTTCACCTATAGAATGTAGATTAGAACAAAATGCTCCACCTCTTTTACCTTCTCTTGGTTTAACATCAATCCATTTGTTTTCATATGCATTTTTAGCATATGCCGCAAGTTCTTCACTAAATGTAGCAAATTTCTCTTCTATATATTCCATAGCTTCTGGGTAACTAAATTTCATATCAATCTCGCCAACAGGTGCAAATAAATCGTAAAATGGAAGTCCTTTTTCATGTCCCAATATTTCTGCTTTCCTCTTTAGATAAAGCCTAAAATAAGGAAGATATTCATCTATAGCTGTAAACATAGAATCCAAAATTTCTTTTGTCATTCTTGAGCTTATGAGCGTTTCTTCAAGGGGTGAACTATATCCTCTTAATTTTGATAAAGTTAAAACCTCTCCCTTTATTCCGTTTAATGAAAAAGCTGTTCCATCTATTATTTTTTCATAAGAATCAATTTCAGCTTTATATGCAGATTTTCTTGTATCCTTATCTTTAGAATAAGCAAGGTTTCGAGTCTCAGATAGGGGCATTGTCTTTTCTTCATCCTTATTAATATCAACTTTTAATGTTGATGTTAAATTTCCTTGAAGATCCGACCACATTTGAGATCCAGTCTTTTTTAAATTAGATATTAAAACTTCTTCTTTTCTCCCAAGGACATACTTAGAGTTTTCTTTAATTTCTGTTAAATAAAAACTATATGCCTTTAAATTCTCTGATTCATCTATTATTTCTTCTATATTCTCAATCTTCTTTATATATTCGGTAAACAGCACTTCTGGAAGTGTAAGCTTAACAGACTTATCAATAATTATATCTTGGTGTTTTTTCGCATCTAAATCTCTAACGTCTACAGCCAGCCTCAATCTTGAATAGGCCGAGAGTTTACTTAATATAGTTGATATATCTTCATTGTATTTTATATACTTATAAATATTTTCTGATTCTTTCCCTTTACTTTCTTCAAGAGTTTTTGAAAACTCTACATACTTTTCAATTTTACTATCTAAAGTTTTTATATCTTCAATGTATTCTTTACTCTCAAATGATGTATATAATTCATTTAAACTCCAGTTCATACTTTAAAACTCCTCCTAGTTAATATCAAATTCTACTTTTACAAATTTTACTAAAGGCTTTACATCTTTCATAGCTATAATATCTTCCTGATCTTTTCCATATCTTAGCTTAATTTTACCATTATTTAAATTAGTAACGTGCCTTAACATGTTTTTATTTTTATATTTTACCAGCATAATAGATTCTCCTTGAATGATTTTAGCTTCAAAACCTAAAAGTAAATCTCCTGCCTTTATTCTATAACTATTCAAATCATTAGTAGATACTTTTATAATGCTTGCTCTTTCTGGATTTTCGCCGTAAAGCTTACCATTTGTTAATGCTTCTGTTTTGTGTCCTAAAGCTTTCATATCTTCTGACAATATTGGTATATTTTTTATATTATCTCCAAATGCTTGGTTCCAAAGATCATTCACGGGAGTCTCTGGAGCTATGTAAGTTTCTTTTTCAGGTGCTTTGATTTCTTTTTTTTCTATATGTTTTTCATTTCCAAGTAAGTTTATTTTATCGTCTTTTATATTTAAAAGTTTCTTATATCTGTTAAGTAATGATTCATTGGCAATTTTTCTTCCAAACTCAACATCACTTAAAAAACTTTCCGAAACACCTAATTTTCTTGAAGCTTTTTTTAATGTCAAATTAGATTTTTCTCTAGCGTCTTTAAGCTGACTACCAACTCTACTCATTTTTTACTCCTTTGCTTTTAACTCTTTTCTTCTTTCTTTTTCTATTACAATATTTTCTTCTTTTTCTTCCAATAAATGTTCCATCAAATAATCAAATGTCCAATTTAAATTAGTTTTTGTAGTAACTGCCATAATAGAGCCAAAAACTATATTTTTCCTAATATGTGTTATTACCTCTTTTAATTCATCATCAATTCCAAACCCTGAGTAAATAATCATTTTTATATCTTTAAGATCTTTACCCCTATGAGCTATCATCTTACCATCAATTATCTCAGAAAGAGTGCCACCTGAATTTTCTTCATTTATTAGTCTTACCTTATACTTTGCTTCTATAAGACCTTTTTTTTCTTTATCAGATAAATTATATACCAAAAGAACTTTTTCTTTATCCATAAATATTCTCCTATAATTTTATTGGCTCTTCTATATTTTCTGCATTTTCTACGGTTATTGATTTGATAATTTGATCTTCTATTGGCATATCATTACGGCCTCTAGCTACTTTGGAAATATCGACAGCATTTTCTACTCCCTCTATTACTTTACCGAATGCAGCATAATCACCATCTAAATGAGGGGAATTCTCTACCATAATAAAAAATTGGCTACCTGCTGAATCTTTCATTTGAGATCTTGCCATTGATAAGATGCCTTTAGAATGTTTTAAATCATTTTCAACACCATTAGATCTAAATTCACCTTTTATAGAATATCCTGGTCCTCCGGTTCCTATTCCCTCTGGACATCCTCCCTGAATCATAAATCCTGGTATAACTCTGTGGAATTTCAATCCATCATAAAATCCTTTTTTAACTAAATCTACAAAATTTCTAACAGATTGAGGTGCAATATCCTCATAAAGTTCTGCTTTAATCTTTTTTCCTGAATTTAAATTTATTGTAACTATTGGTTTCATCTATATTATCTCCTCTTTTATATTGTATCTAGAAATACTCTTTTTTAAGTTTTCTAGCTATTGTTTTTTCTTTCTTTCATATTATATCAATAGTCTTGACTATATCCAAATTAATTACAAAAAACCATTGACTCGAACGTGTGTTTGTATTATAATATATTTAGAACATTAGTTCTGTAGTGCATCATCACTATACCTTATAGATAAATTATCTTCCCATAATTTATACTATAGTTTAGGATTTAATCCTAAAGCATATACCAACCCCTTAATTAGTAGGGGTTTTTTCTATTTGTTTATTTTTTTTATCTTTGCTAAAATGAAGGTAAATTAGTTTACGGAGGAATACATATGAATGAAAACTTACCTATCGGCTTTTTTGACTCCGGCCTTGGGGGTATTAGTGTTTTAAAGGAAGCTATCAAACTTCTTCCTAATGAAAACTATATTTATTACGGAGATTCTAAAAATGCACCTTATGGTGTAAGACCCTTAGAAGAGGTTGTAGAACTTAGTTTAAAGTCAATCGAGTATTTAGTTGATCAAGGCGTCAAAGCTGTTGTCGTTGCCTGTAACACAGCAACAAGTGCTGCCATAATTGCAGCAAGGGATAAATATACAGATCTTCCTATAATAGGTATTGAACCGGCTTTAAAGCTTGCTGCTGATAGTGGAGACTCTGGAAAAATTTTAGTCCTTGCAACAGAAAGAACTTTAGCAGAGGAAAAATTTAATTCTCTTTTTAATAAGTTTAATAAGGGCCGCACTATTATTAAAAAATCTTTACCTGAACTCGTAAATATTGTGGAAGCTGGTGAAGTAAAAGAAAAAAGCTATGACTATTTAAAAGAGGAGCTAAAAGATACCCCTAGGGATCTTGAGAGTATTGTTCTTGGATGTACTCACTATCCTTTCGCTAAAAAAGAAATCTCCGCAGTTTTAGGAGAAGATATACCTATATTTGATGGTAGCTTTGGAGTTTCAAAAAGACTTAAAAGTATTTTAACTCAGCAAAATATGCTTAATAAATCCAATAAAAAAGGTTCTATAGAGTTTAGAAATTCACTAAATTCAAAAGAAATAATTAATCTTTCATATAAATTATTAAATTTAAAATAATAAAAGCTCTATAAATATAGCTAATAGCGCTATATTTATAGAACTTTTTTTATCTTTTATTCTATTATAAATAATTTTAAAGCTTCATCTTTAGAATACATTCCTAGTCTTTCCATTTCTTGAATAGAATAATTATCAATAGATCTCCTTGCTGTTGATTTTATTTTGCCATCTATATTTCTTACCTCTTTCATATTTGATTCAGTAACTTTTATTACAAAAACTTTTTCATTTTTAAGAACATACTCATATTTAATTGTAGAGTTTTTGCCTGTTAAACTTCGAGTTGCAACATTAACTTCTGTTATATCTAAATAAGAATATGAGTTTTCTTGGAAAATATTACGTTGGACAATTGTATTTTCTTTATACTCAGTGTACCTAAAAAATGTTGATATTCCAACTATAGAAATTAATAATCCAAGAGCTATCATTACCCATTTTTGTTTTGTGTTGAATTTAGTATTTTTCTTAAATAAATAATTAAAAGAATAAACTATTATATATATACCAAGAAATATGAGAACTGTTCCAAGCCTTGTTCCGAAAATTCCACTTTGTGGAATAAACATTCTTGCATCATCACTTCTGAATATCATTTCTTGAATAATAGGTGATAGTATGCTTAAAACTGCAGCTATTAATATAACAACTAATGTCACTTTTGTTTTAAAAAATCTTTTTTCTTTTTTCTCATCTTTCTTTTGATACTCATCATACTCATAGACCTCATCTACATCTATAATATCTTTTTCTTCAATATTGTCATTAATATTTTCATCTTGCTTTTCTAGATATTTATCTTCTGATTCATTTAAGTCGTCATTTTTATAATCATCATTTTTCATAGTAATTCTCCCTATTGTATATTTAAAAACTCTTCTAAATAGCTAAGAATAATATCAGCAGAAGTTAAATTTGTAGCAATTGCTATTTCATGCACATCACAAAGTCGTAAAAGTGCCTGTACATCAGGTTCATGCGGCTGAGCTGTAAGTGGATCTCTTAAAAAAATCACAAACTTTACTTTTTCCTCGGCTACTAAAGAACCTATCTGTTGATCTCCACCAAGAGGTCCTGAAAGTACTCTCTCAATATCAAGCCCCGTCTTTTCTATCAATATAGTTCCTGTTGTCCCTGTTGCATATAGATGGAAATTCGCTAGAAGTTTTTTATGTTCTAGGCAAAACTCTACTAAATCATCTTTCATATTATCATGGGCTATAAGTGCACCTTTCATAAATTATATACCTCCTATCCTGTATTGATTGAATTATATCACAGGATACTAAGAGAATGAACTATCCTAACTTAGTATTTATAAAAATTTGATTTTCAGTATCCTATATTACTAACAAATACTTTAGTTTGATAACTTAGGTTTTACTTAGCCACAGTATATATTAAATATATTCACAATATGTTTATAGCAATTAAATTTTTTTATAATATAATGATTATAAGAACTAAGGAGGTTTTCTATGAAAATAAATGTTCCTAATTGGAAATTAAATAACGGATTAGATATTCCTGCTCAAGGATATGGTGTCTTTAGAATTAAAGATGGAAAAGATGTTTATAATGCAGTACTTGAAGCATTAAATGCTGGCTATCGACTAATCGATACAGCTTATATTTATGATAATGAAGCAGGTGTTGGTAGAGCGATTAAAGATTCCGATGTACCACGAGAAGAAATATTTGTTACGACGAAAGTATGGAACTCTGATCAAGGATACGACAAAACTATAAAAGCTTTTCATGACAGCCTGGAAAGAATGCAGCTTGATTATATTGATCTTTACCTAGTTCATTGGCCTGGTGAAGATAAGTATATAGATACATATAAAGCTCTTGAAAAACTGTATGATGATGGTCTTGCTAAATCAATTGGTGTATGTAATTTTGAGATTCATCATCTTGAAAACCTGATGAAAAACACAAAAATTGTTCCTGCAATAAATCAAATTGAAATTCATCCTCTTATAAGTCAAAAAGAAACAATCAAGTTTTGCAAAGATAATGATATACAAGTTGAAGCTTGGGGACCACTTATGCAAGGTAAACAAGAACTTGATATAAAGCAAATTGAAGATATTGGCTATAAATATGGTAAAACAGCCGCTCAAGTAATACTTAGGTGGCATTATGAAAACAAAGTTCTTGCCCTACCAAAATCAGAAACCCCTTCTAGAATAAAAGAAAATATAAATATTTTTGATTTCTCCTTAACAAAAGATGAAGTTGAAATTATTGATAATTTGAATCAAAATAAAAGACTTGGACCAGATCCAGCTACTTTTGATCGTGGATTTTAAATAAAAAATTCCGGTAGTGAATATATTCATTACCGGAATTTTTTTATAGTATTTCTTTTGCTAATTTCTTAATTTCTATTTTCAGCTGATTTCTTGCTTCTCTATAAACATCTATAGACTCATCTTTAGGATTCACTATATGTTCCCATTCAAATATTTTATCTGCAAAAACTAAAGGACATCCTTCCTCACATCCTACTATAACTGCATAGTCTAAATCAAATTCTAAATCCAACAACGATTTAAACTCTATATTTTCAAGATCTAATCCTTCTTCCTGTAAAACACTATATACTGTTGGATCTTTATCATCT
This sequence comes from Clostridium sp., assembly GCA_012512905.1. Classification (GTDB taxonomy): domain Bacteria; phylum Bacillota; class Clostridia; order Clostridiales; family Clostridiaceae; genus JAAZDF01. The sequence continues at coordinate 6,406 of JAAZDF010000042.1, read as the reverse complement.
TTTTCGCTTCCTACAGAAATAATTTCAAAATCCAAAAAGTCTTTTTTAGCTATTGAAGCAGCAAGTTGTGACCTCAAACTATTTCCATTGCTAATAAAAGCTATTTTCATATATATTACCTCCCTTAATTATCCTTTAACTAAATACTATCATATTACTAAGACTTTATATACCCATTAGGGTATCAGTCTCTATGAAAAACATTAAATTTACATTAATTTTAATAAAATAATAAGATTTTATAGATATAATTGTATTAAGTTAATATAAAGGAAGTGGAAAAATGATAATTACAACAACAGATTCTGTTAATAATAGGGTTGTTACAGAGTATACAGGTATAGTTTTTGGTGAAGTCATGACTCAAATAAAGAATATCAATACTGGGGCTGCTGGATTTTCAGATTATTTTAATAAACAAGATAACTCTTATGAAACAGATTTAATAAATTCTCGTATCGATGCACTAAAAGAACTTGAAGAGAGAGCTTTAGAGTTAAATGCAGATGCAGTTTTAGGTCTTACATTAGATTATCAGGTTCTTGGTCCTAATAAGAATATCTTACTTGTTAGCGCTTCAGGTACTGCTGTAAAATTCGAACAAATATAAACCTATAAAATTAAGTCTCACCAAAATACCCAAGATTTTCATCTTGGGTATTTTGGTGTTTTTATATCAATTTTAATATTCTAAATCCAAATCTACAATATTATTTAATTTCTTATTATTTTTATATTTAATAATATTGTTTTTGATTTCATTTACCGCTCTAAGCTCATTTTCACGACTAAATCCACCTGAGTGGGGAGTTATTATCACATTATCCATTTCCCAAAGAGGACTATCTTTTGGCAGAGGTTCTTTTTCAAAAACATCTAAAGCCGCTCCTCTTATTTTTTTATTCTTTAATGCATTTACAAGAGCTTTTTCATCAACACTTGCTCCTCTACCATAGTTCACAAATATTGCAGTTTCTTTCATAAGATTAAATTCATCTTTTCCTATTATCTTATAGGTTTCCTTTGTGAGGGGAAGTATATTAACAACATAATCTGCATTCTTAATGCTTTCGTGTAACTTGTTTATTGACTTTACTTTATCAAAATTATCCATCTCCACTACTGTTCTTTTAAGACCTGTAATTTTCATATCAAAAGCCTTAGCTTTTTTCGCAAGAAGTTTTGCAATATTTCCAGCTCCAATTATTAAAAGATTTTTATCTTTAAGCTCCTCAAAATTATAATTACTGTTAAAATCTTTATTTTCCTTATTATATATACTCTCAAGTATACGCCTTGAAAAACTTAAAATTACACCCATAATTTGATCAGTAATTTGGGGAGCATGTATACCAGAAGTATTTGTAAGAATTATATCCCTATCCTTTAGTTCATCAAAAGGATAAGTATTAACTCCTGCGCTAAATGATTGAACCCACTTTAGTTTTGGAAATTTATCTAAATCTTCAACTTTTAAGCCCGATATAGAAATTAAAGCCTCTGCCTTAGCTAAAATATCTAAATTTTTATCAAAGTCTCTATATGGAATATATAAAATTTCTTCTCCACTTTCTTCTGAAAGAAGATTTAAATTTTCCTTACTCAAAAATTTTTCTCCTACTGAATTAATAATCATTATTACCACCTCTTAACTTAATATACCATACACTTAAGCACTATTTTTAAAAGCCAAGTTAAGTATCCATTAATTTTTTAAATATTTGATAATCCTGAAAAAACATATACAATAGTATAAAGAATGGTTTTAAAAGGGGATCGATATGAATATAACTAATAAGACAAAAGCATATATAGCAGTACTACTTCAGTCAACAATTATAGGATTTTCTTTTATGTTTAATAAATTAACAATAGGTATTTCAAGTCCTATTCAAACATTAGCTTTTAGGTTTTTAATATCATTTATTGCATTAATATTACTCCTTAAGTTGAAAATAATAAAAGTTAATTTAAATAAAAATCTTTTCAAAGATATACTGCCAATTAGCATATTTTATCCACTAATGTTTTTTAGTCTTCAAATTTATGGATTACAATATGTATCTTCCTCAGAGGCTGGGATAATTAATGCAAGCATTCCTATTATTACCTCAATTCTTGCTGTTATAATCCTAAAAGAAAAAATTAATATAAAGCAAAGAACTTCTATTTTAATTTCAGTTCTAGGAGTAATTTTAATTGTTGTCTTAGGATCAAATTCAGGTGCAACAAAAAATATCAAAGGAATAGCACTCATTTTAATGTCTGCATTATCTACATCAATAAACTTTATATTAATTAGAAAATACTCAAAGAAATATCATTTCTTAGATATGACTTTTGTATCTATAACATCTGGATTTGTTGTATTTAATTCTATAAATTTAATAACTCATATTCTAAATAATAATTTAAATATAATTCTTCAGCCATTTAAATCAAATACTTTTATTGTCGCAATACTATTTTTATCACTTCTTTCAACTCTTCTTACAGCTTCTCTTTCTAACTTTAGCTTAAGCCATCTTGAGGCTTCAAAAACAAGTATTTTTAATCATCTAGCAACATTAATTTCAATTTTCGCTGGAGCGGTAATTTTAAAAGAACCTTTATATTATTATCATATTATAGGTGGAGTTTTTATTATTTCAGGAGTTATAGGAACAAATTATTATTCAAAAAATAAAACCAGGCATTAATTATATGCCTGGTCTTTATTTATTTATTATTGAAAACTGTCTGATATAGATTTAATTATAAAACGGAAGGACTCTGCACCTGGATCTTTGTGTCCTATACTACGATCACCAAGGTATGCTGCTCTTCCTTTTTTAGCTGCTATTGTTTCAGTATACGCTACACCCTTAGTTGCAGCTTCAACAGCTTTTTCAAGAGTAACCTTGTAGTCGTCGCCTGCTTCTATAGAGGCTCTCATCGCTTCAATAGATGGTTCGATGGAGTCAATCATGGTTTTATCTCCAAGATTTGCTTTTCCTCTCATCTTTACACCTTCTAGTCCTGAATCTAACATTTCAACTAGATCCTTAACATCTATTTCTTCCTTATCTCCAATAATTTTTCCAGCATTTAGAAACATAGTCCCATAAAGAGGTCCTGATGCTCCTCCAACTTTAGAAATAAGGGCCATTCCTACTGATTTCAATAAAGCTCCTGGATTGTCAAATTCACTGCTTTCAATTTTTTCTTTTGCAGCATTAAATCCTTTGGCCATATTAATTCCATGGTCTCCGTCTCCAATGGCAGCGTCAAGTTCTGTTAAATATAATTTGTTTTCCTCTATAATTTCTCTTGTGTAGAGTAATACCTCTACTATTTTTTGTGTGTTTACCATTTGCAAATGTCCTCCTTGCAGTTCTATAAATGCTTAAGAGCTGGTGTATCAGCTGGAGCATCTAATAATTCTTTTAATTCATCGTCTAGTTTAAGAAGAGTAATTGAAAAACCTGCCATCTCAATTGATGTCATAAATTCTCCAACTAATGAATCATAAACTTTTATTCCTTTTTCGTTTAACACTTCATGTACTCTCTTATTTACTATATATAGTTCCATAAGAGGTGTAGCTGCTAGACCATTAACCATAACAGCAACTTCGCTGTCAGAATAGTCTATATCTTCTAATATTTTTTCAAGTAAATGATCAACAAGTTCGTCCGCTGGTCTTATTTCTTCTCTGTGTGTTCCTGGCTCTCCATGAATACCCATACCAACTTCTATTTCATTTTCTGCTAAGGTAAAATTAGGTTTTCCTGCAGCTGGTATTGTACATGGACTAAGTGCAAGACCCATTGATCTTGTGTTAGCAATAACTTTTTCTGCTACTCTTTTAACTTCCTTAAGATCTGCACCAGTTTCTGCTTTAGCTCCTGTAAGTTTATGAACGAATACTGTTCCAGCGATTCCTCTTCTTCCTGAAGTATAAGTAGAATCTTCAACTGCAACGTCATCGTTAACTACTACATAATCAACATTTACTCCATCAGCCTCAGCCATTTCTTTAGCCATTTCAAAGTTCATAATATCGCCCGTGTAATTCTTAATAATTAAAAGTACACCCTTATCAGAATCTACAGCTTTAACAGCTTCGTAAACTTGATCTGGCGTAGGTGATGTAAACATTTCCCCAGCAACAGCACCGTCAAGCATTCCTTTTCCAACAAAACCGCCGTGAGAAGGTTCGTGTCCAGATCCCCCACCACTAACTAAAGCAACTTTACCTGCTACTGGAGCGTTTTTTCTAACTAGAACTTCTAGTCCTTCTAATCGCCTTACATAGTTAGGATGAGCATAAACCATACCATCTAGTAACTCTGTTACAACTTCATTTGGATTATTAATAACTTTTTTCATTTTATAAAACCTCCAATTTTATTATAAGTTTTAGAGAAATCTTTACTCAAGGTTATTATATCATATTTACGATAAACTAAAGAGTAATTATTAGTATTTAAAGCAAATTAATGCCTAAAAAAAGACAAAGCCTATTTAAAAATAAGATCTGTCTTTTATATACTATCTATTTTCTTTTTTTGTTTGACGCGACTTCAAATCTAACTTTTCGTCCCGATAAATTTTTACCGTTTGCATTTTTTATAATATCTTTTTCAAGACCTTGAGTTATATCCATAAATGAAAATTTAGTTAATATATCTATGCTTCCAATATCTTTTCTCTCGATATTCGCAGTTTCTGCTAAAAACTCGATAAGTTTTATTGGTGTTAGCTTATCCATAGAACCAGCATTGATAAATAATCTAGTTTGGCTTGTAGGCTGCTCTAAAGTATTTGACGAATAGTCAAAACTAAGCTCTTCTTTGTAAACCATTTTAATTAAGGCAGCTGCTATATCTTCTATAGATGATTCTTCCTTTAACTCTTCAAGTATAGGATAGTATTTTTCAAAACCTTTTTTATCAATTTCCTTTTTAACCTTAGAAACTAATTCTTCATTCTTAGATTTAAAAATATCCTCTACACTTGGAAGTTCTTTTCTTGTTATTTTACTTTTAGTTGTTCTTTCTATAACTCTTAGCATATTTCTATCTTTATTACTTGCAAGAGATATAGCTATTCCTTCTTGTTTCGCTCTTCCTGTTCTTCCTATTCTATGAACATAAGACTCAACATCTTGTGGAAGATCATAATTTATTACGTGAGATAAGGCATCTATATCAATTCCTCTAGCGGCAACATCTGTTGCAACTAAAAACTTAACTTTTTTATTTTTAAAGTTTTTAAGGGTAGATATTCTAACATTTTGAGTCATATCTCCATGCATTCCAGTTGCATTAAATCCTTTATCTATTAGACTTCTAACAAGTTCATCCACACCACGTTTAGTTTTTCTGAAGATCAAAACAGAATCCATATCTTCTGTATCTATTATTCTACATAAAGATTCAAATTTAAAATGATTCTTAACCTCATAGTAATACTGTGACACTGTAGATACGGTCATTGCCTTGTCTTTAGTTTTTATATGAACTCTATCATTTTTCATATATTTTTTTGATAGATTTTTTATTTCTCTTGGCATTGTTGCAGAAAAAAGCATGGTTTGTTTTTTTCCTGACATATCTCTCATTATTCTTTCTATATCATTTATAAAACCCATATTAAGCATCTCGTCTGCTTCATCTAGTACTAGATACTCTATCTCATCTACTTTTAAGGCTCTTCTTTTTATTAAGTCAATCATTCTTCCAGGAGTTCCAACAACTATATCAACGCCTCTTCTTAATTCACGAAGTTGATTTTGGATTGATGAACCACCATAAACAGCGAGTATTTTTACATTAGAATTTTTAGCTATAGTTCTTGTTTCTTCACTTACCTGCATAGCAAGTTCTCTTGTTGGTGCAAGAATCACAGCTTTTACAGATTTAGATTTTTTAAGTTTTGAAAGAATAGGAGCTGCGAATGCAAGGGTTTTCCCTGTTCCTGTTTGAGCTTGGCCTATTATATCTTTTCCATCTAAAATTACTGGTATTGCTTCCTCTTGTATTTCCGAAGGATACTCATATCCCATTTCGTCTATCGATTTTAAAACTTCTTTTTTTAAATTTAATTCATTAAATCTTGTTTTTCCCATTCTTACCTCATTATATATTTATTTCTATTCATAAAAAAACCTCGCAGTTATACTGCAAGGTTATCATACTTAAGCATAATTTCATTTTATTATAATACTCTCAACCACTGAAATATTATAACACCTTATTATTCATTAAGCAAATAAATTTATGATAATAATAACTCCCTAGGTTGTAAAGTGTAATGAAAGAAAAATCCTACACAATATTTTACGCTACTTTTAATTTATATTGAAATGCTGAGAGCCCATTAAATAGCCGCCTTGGATAATTATTGAGCCAAGTTTCTATTT
>JAAZDF010000041.1 GCA_012512905.1 Clostridium sp. | reverse complement strand
TTATGGTTAATGGAACTATGTTTCAGGCATTTGAGTGGTATCTTGAAAATAATGGGAACTATTATAATGATATGATTGATAAAATAGAGGATTTAAAGAAAATGGGAGTTACATCTATATGGCTTCCTCCTGTCTACAAAGGGACATCTAATAACGATGTAGGTTATGGGGCATATGATCTTTATGATTTAGGAGAATTTGACCAAAAAGGCAGTGTAAGAACAAAATACGGAACAAAAAAAGAGCTTCTTAAACTTATAAAAAAACTTAAAGAAAATGAAATTGATGTCTATGCTGATATTGTATTAAATCATAAAGCTGGAGCAGATAGGGCAGAAGAATTTTTAGCTGTTAAGGTAGATCCTGATGATAGGAATAAAGAGCTTGAAGAGCCTAAAAATATAAAGGGCTGGACAGGATTTGATTTTCCGGGGAGGGGAGATAAGTTTTCTGACTTTAAATGGAATTTTTCCCATTTCACCGGAGTAGATTATGATGATAAAACTGGTGAAAGCGGAATATACAGAATAAAAGGTAAAGATAAAGGATGGAGCCTTGGAGTTTCTGCAGAAAAAGGAAACTTTGATTATTTGATGTTTGCAGATATAGACCTTGAGAATCCAGATGTGCAAAAAGAACTTTTAAACTGGGCTGATTGGCTTATAAAAAAGCTGTCTTTAGATGGTTTTAGGATGGATGCTCTTAAACATATGGAAAGTAATTTTATGGAGAAATTTTCAGAATTTGTTTATAAAAATCATGGTGAAGACTTCTATTTTACCGGAGAGTACTGGTCCTCTAGCATTGATGAAACAGAAAACTACCTATCAGATACTAAATATAAGATAGATTTATTTGATGTACCTCTTCATTTCAATTTATATGAGGCATCTAATCAAAAAGAAAACTATGATCTTAGAAAAATATTTGACAACACTCTTGTTAAAACGCACCCTTCTCTTGCAGTAACTTTTGTAGATAATCATGATTCCCAGCCTCATCAAGCCCTTGAATCTTTTGTTGAGGACTGGTTTAAAGAAATTGCTTATGGGTTAATACTTCTTAGAAAAGATGGTTATCCGTGTGTTTTTTATGGAGATTACTATGGTATATCAGGTGGAGAAGACTATAAAGGAATAAGAACCAGCCTGGACAAGCTTTTAAATGTTAGGAAATATTTTGCCTATGGAGACGAAGAAGATTTTTTTGAGGAAAAAAATTTAATAGCTTTTAAAAGAACAGGAACAAAAGAAAAACCTTACAAATTAATAGCGATAATATCTAATGGAAAAGAAAATAAGCTGAAAATTTTTGTAGGAGAAGATGAAAAGGGTAAAACTTATGCAGATTACCTTGGGAATAATGACAAAAAAGTTGTAATAGATGAAGAAGGCTATGGTATATTCAAAGTCTCAGAAAAAAGTATATCTGCTTACGTTGAAGATAATATAGACGGAGGAGCTATATATGAAGAAGATTAAATATGGAGTACTAAGTACTGCAAATGTTGGAAGTAGATTTATAAATGCTATAAAAGAAAGTGATATGGGATCCTTACATGCCGTATCTTCACGAGATATAAATAAAGCAAAAGTTATGGCAGAAAAGTATGGAAATATAAAATATTATGGATCCTATGAAGAAATATGTAAAGATTGCGATATTGATGTTATATATGTGCCAACAATTAATAAGGCTCATTTTGATAATGTTAATCTTGCTCTTGATAATAATAAACATGTTGTCTGTGAAAAACCAATTACCCTATCAGAAAACCATACAAAAAAATTATTCAAAAAAGCTAAATCTAAAAATCTCTTTTTAATGGAAGCGCAAAAATCAGTTTTTCTTCCAGTTACTCTTAAAGCTAAGGAATTAATCTTTAGTGGAGAGATTGGCGAAATTAAATTTTTAGATTATAAAATTTTCCCAGGTTATCCTGATTTCAAATGGTTTTTTGATAGGGAAAGTGGCGGTGGAGCAATAACGGGAAGTGTATCTTATATTATTCACCACAGTGAATTTTTGCTTGATAGTAAAGTAGAAAACTATAGTGGACACTCAACTTATCGTGGTAAGGAAATTGATTTTCAAACTAATATGAACTTTAAATTTGAAAATGAAGTTCTTTTAAATGGAGTAATAAGCGTACTAGTAAAAGAAAAAAGTATGGCTACCATATATGGCAGTAAAGGAAAAATTGAAATTACCGATTTTTGGAAAGCCGATACTTTAAAGATAATTAAAAACACAGATGAAACTGAAATATTTAATTTTCCTTTTAACTATGAGATGGTCTACGAAGTTAATCATATAAATGAATGTATTAAAAAAGGGCTCATAGAAAGTCCCGTTATGACAAGGGAGATGTCATTAAGAGGAAGTAAAATCACAGAAAATCTTAGGAAAGTGAATATTAATATAGACTAAAAGTTTAAAACAATATTAATATATAAGTAGAAAATGAAACAGATTAACAATACATTATAATATAAAGCAAGGAGTTGAGGGAATATGACGTTAATTGTTAAAGAAGTAAGGTCAAAGAAAGAACTAGATGATTTTGTAATGATACCATTTGATTTATATGAAAATGATTCAGCCTGGGTACCACCGATTATAAGAGATTTTAAAAAATACATAACTGGTAAAAATAATTTTCTTAATCAAGCTGGAAAAAATATTAGGGTAATAGCATATAAAGATGGAAAGCCTGTTGGAAGGTTGCTTGTTGGGATAAACAACGACCTAAACAAACAAAAAAACTATAAAGAAGGGTATATTTCTCTTTATGAATCCATAGATGATAATGATGTTTCTCATGAACTTTTAAAATATGCTGAAATATTTTTAAAAAAAGAAAATATTGAAAAAATTAAAGGCCCCCTGTCTCTTCCTGGTGGTGATGATTATAGAGGCTTTATAATTGATAATTTTAAAGATCCAACTTTAGTTATGAATAGCTATAATAAAGAGTACTATAATAAGCAGTTTTTAGATTTTGGCTTTGAAAAGTATATGGATGTATATGCATTTAAAAGTGAATTTGATAGGGATGTATTAAAAAGATATGCAAGAATAGTCCCCTATGCACAAAAAAAGTATAAATTTAGTGTAAGAAAACTTGATCTTAAAAATTTAGATAAAGAAATGAAAGATATAAAAGAAGTGATAGATAATGCTATGCCTAAAGAATGGGACGACTTTATACCTCCTAATGAAAAAGAAATAGCTTTAATAGCAAAGCAGCTTAAGCC
>JAAZDF010000040.1 GCA_012512905.1 Clostridium sp. | reverse complement strand
TTCATAAGCATTTTGTATTACTACATCTTTAGATTCAAAATAATGATAATAAGTCCCAACTGATATATCAGCACCTTCACAGATATCTGTAATTTTCAAATTATCAAGTCCATGAGTTTTTATTAAATCCATAGCAACCTTTGTGATTCTACGTTTTGTACTTATAGCTTGTTTTTGTCTCATAGTTAATTTTTTCATGTTTTTCTCCTTTAATATTATCTTACTATCTAAGATAATCTAAATATATATTATAAATAATTGTTTTAACTCTAATTATCTACTTTATCCTTTTCATATTTTTTTATAATAACATTATTTTCTATTATCTTTTTTAATTATAACATTTAAATCCAAAGCTTTTAAAAATATAACCACTATTACCTAAAATTAATTATAAGTGTTAAAAATAATCCTGCTAGTAAACTAGTCAAACCCGGGTTTTTATCAATATAATAAAATAACTCTCTTTATCAATTAATACAATTAATTATATCACCATATATTGAGAAATTTATAAACTTAAGTATATTTTAAGCTTTCACTTGTTAATTTATTGACATAACTTAAAGGTCATGGTATATTCTTGTTAGAATCAGATTCGGTGAATTTGGTTCTGACCAAATATAGCAATTATATATTACATTTATATAAATTAAGGAGGATTTAAAATGCATTATGACGCAATAATTATAGGAGCCGGGAATGGTGGCCTTTCAACAGCTACTAAACTGGCTATTGAGAAAAAAAATGTTTTATTACTTGAAAAACACAATATCCCTGGTGGATGCGGAACTAGTTTTAGAAGAGGAAGATTTGAATTTGAGGTTGCTCTTCATCAGTTAAGCCAAATGGGACGTCCAGAAAGTCCTGGACCTCTTAGAGAATTATTTAAAGAATATGGAATAGAAGACAGAATAGACTGGATTCCAATCGATTCTTTATATAAGATCAACCTTCCTGGTGGATTTGAACAATCAATGCCAGCAGACAGAGACGAAGCAGTTAAAGTTCTTTCTGAGAGTTTTCCACATGAAAAAGAAAACATTGAAAGATATTACGAAACAGTATGGAAGTTTAGTGAAGAAACAGAAGCTTTCTTAGAAGCTCAGAAAAATTCAAAAGAAGCTCCATCAAGTTTTGAAAAATTAATTACAAAAACTTTTTTCAGAACTAAATTCCCAACACTTGCAAAATATGGACTAAGAACAACTCAAGATGTACTTGATGAGTTTTTCAAGACAAAAGAACTTCAACTTTGTGTTAACACATATTGGTGCTTTATGGGAATGCCACCTGAAAGATTTCCATTTTCAATATTAGCAAGAGTAACATACCTTTATATAACAGATAAGCCGTATTACTTAAAAGGTGGATCTCAGGTTATGTCACAAGCCCTTGCTGAAGTTATACAAGAGAATAATGGAGAAATAAAATATAACTGTGGATGCACAGAAATATTAGTTAAAGATAATAAAGCTTATGGAGTTATAGATGAGCATGGAAATAAATATACTGCAGATAATATAGTTTCTGGTATATCACCACTAGATACATACTTTAAATTAATTGATAAAAAAGATATTCCTGAAAGTGCTGTAGAATACCTAAAACCATATACAGTTGGAATTTCAGCTTTAACTTGTTTTATAGGACTTGACTGTCCACCTGAGGAAATAGGGTTTACAGATTCCTTTAATTTAATATATGGTGACACTGATTGTAATGAAGTATTTAAGAATTCTAAGAATTTAATGCCAGATACAGACGCTTTAATAACTACATGTTATACAATTGATGATCCAAGTGTATCCCCTGAAGGAACAAGTATCATAACAGCAGGAGCTTTAAAATATGGAAAACCTTGGATGGAACTTTCAAAAGATGAGTACTACGATACTAAATATAAAGCAGCTGACATTATAATCGAAAGACTTGAGGAGAAATTCCCAGGAATTAGATCTCACATAGAAGAAATAGAAGTTGCAACACCTTTAACACACATGAGGTATTTAAAACATCCAGAGGGTGCTATATACGGATTTGAGCAAGATTTAAAATCATCAGTTTACTTCTTCCCTAATGAAGATAAGATAGAAAATTTAACATTTTCTAATGGATGGGTTAATATTTGTGGATTTGGCCCAAATTACTTATATGGTAACCAAGTAGCAGAAAAAATACTTCAAAAGGAGATGAAATAAATGACTAATATGAAAGAATTAATAATAGGACAAATGAATAATGGAAAAGAAACATTAAATGATATAGATGTTTCAAGAAAAAATGGCCCTGACTATAGAATCGGAAGCGATAAAGTAGATAATATAATCGATAGATATCATCCGGATTTCTTGTACCTTAGAGTATCTGAAATTATAGAACTTAATAAAGACTGTAAAACTTTTAGACTTGTTTCGAGAAAAGGTGCTCTTCCTACTTTCCAAAGTGGTCAGTATGTAAATATGTTTGTTAATATAGATGGTATTTTGACAAGCAGACCTTATTCTATATCTTCATCTAACAAGCAAATAGGATATATAGATATTACAATCCAAAGAATAAAAAATGGATTTGTATCAAATTATTTTTTAGATAAGGTTAAAGTAAACGATGAGTTTACAGCAAAAGGTCCAGACGGGACATTTCATTATAATCCAGTTTTCCACAGTAAAAAATCTGTGTTTATAGCTGGAGGATCTGGAATTACACCATTTATGAGTATGAGTAGAGAAGTTTTAGAATCAGGTCTTGATAGAGAAATAACTTTAATTTATGGATGTAGAAATTTAGATAATATACTTTTTTACGAAGAACTAAAAAGCATGGAAGAAAATCATCCTAACTTTACTTTGAAAATTGTTCTTTCAGAGCCAAGTGATGATTATAAAGGACTTACAGGATTTATAAATAAAGATATCTTAAAAGATGGTCTTGGAGATTTAAATGACTATACATACTATATATGTGGTCCAGAAATCATGAATGCTTTTGTAACAAATGAGCTTAAAGAGCTTAAAGTTAGAAAAAAGAATATAAGAAGAGAAATGTTTGGATCAACACAAGACATAACAAAAGATCCTAAATTCCCTAAAAATTTAACTGGAACCGAAATATTTACAGTAACAGTTAATAATGATAAAAAAATTCAAGCTTTATCTTCAGAAACACTTTTAACATCTCTAGAAAGAGCAAATATTGAAGTTAAAAATGTTAGCTGTAGAAGTGGAGAATGTAGTCTTTGTAGACTAAAACTTGTTAGCGGTGACGTATTTATGCCAAAGGGAGTACTCCTTAGACATGCTGATGAGAAATTCTCATACATACACTCTTGCAAAGCTTATCCTACAACAGATTTAGAAATAAGAATATAAGGAAGGTAAAAATCATGGAGAAATCAGAAAAAATCAATTTTTCAGGCAAAACTAGTGTTATTGAAAAAGATCAAAGTAAAGTTAAAAGTAATGTACTTCTTTTAGTTTTAACAGTAATTATCACTGGTGTTTCAATGCTTACTTCTTTTCAACCACTTTGGGCAAATATACCTTTAAATATAATTATCCCAATAATAGTCTTATTAAAACTTAAAACTGTATTTTTTGAAAAACTTAAATTATCAACTTTACTTATAATGAGAACCCTTATAGTATTTGCAGTTTTAGGTGTTATATCAGGAGAATTTTATGTAAATCTTGTTCTGATTTTCCTTGGAATTAATATACTTGAAGCTACATTTACAGATCTTAAAAGAAAAAAATATTATAACGTTGTTACAGGTCTTGTAATGGTTGCAAGTATATTCCTATTAAAAGGTGTTTGGCTTGGTAAATACTACGTAGCATCATCTAATAATATTTATGGAATGATAGCATGGATAATTGCTTATACAATTTGGAACTGGATATTTGTAACAAATGAATTCTCTCCTTCCATAGCAAAACTTCATGTAGGAATACTTGCTGCACCAATAATTGGAAGTTTAATCACAGGAAACCCTGGATTTTGGCTAATATTTAGAGGAAATTCACTAACAACTGGTGGAAATATTCAAATAGCTAACAAAGAATACTTGGAAGAAAATTTACAAGATACATCTTTTACAAAATTTGTAAATTATACAAAAAAAGATTCAGTACAACTAATACTTATGATCGTTAACCTTGTACTTATGGGAGTAACTTTAGCATTCACTCTAGCTTAAAATAAGGAGGCTATATACAATGTTTTTATTTGAAAAGATACCAATGCATTCACTTTTAATGGCTCTCTTTATTTTAGTTGCTCTTATAGTTCTAAACGAAATAACAAGAAGATCAAAAAACTTATCACTTGTAATGTATGTGCTTGTTCCTATACTTCTTACAATATTCGTTTGGCCTAAAACATCAGGCCCTGGAAGTAATATGGGATACTGGTTTCCATGGGTTAAAGTATATTCTTCTTTAGCTGGAGTTCTAGGATTTATGCTTTTAAGATACAAAAAAGGATTGGATAAAAATAAGCTTATGCTAATGTTTCCTCCTTTTATCTTAGCTGTTAATATCATAGAAGCTGTTTTCAGAGATTTTCAGTGTTATAACATACATGGAATAGAAAATGGACTTACAATGATAGGTGGTCCTTGGAATATAATAAACGGTGTTGCCGGAATAATAAATATAATCACTATTA
>JAAZDF010000039.1 GCA_012512905.1 Clostridium sp. | reverse complement strand
TGGGTATTATTGAGGCATTTACTTTTGCTCCCATGTTAGGATCAGGAGGTTCTTATTTGGGTTTTGTTACAGGGAATCTTACTAATTTAAAAGTACCATGTGCATTGAATGCTATGGAAATAGCCGACGTTAAAGCTAACACTGATGAAGGAGATGTTATATCTACTATAGCTATTGCTGTATCCTCAATTGTAACTACCGTTCTTGTGTTTTTAGGAATTCTTCTTTTATCTAGAATTCAACCAATTTTAGAATCTAATTTATTGGCACCAGCTTTTGATAATATATTGCCTTCTTTATTTGGGGCATTGGCAGTGGTATTCTTAGCTAAAGACTGGAAAATTGGACTAGCACCTTTAATTTTTATGTTAGTTATATTTATTTCAGTACCTTCTTTAGCAAGCTCTGTAAGTATTCTGGTTCCAGTAGGATCGATTATAGCTTTGATTGCATCAAGAATAATGTATAATAAAGGATATTTAAACTAAAAGTAGAGAAAAATATTGTGATATAGAATTTAAAATCCGTGAGATTATCTCACGGATTTTTTAAAGATTAGATATTTTTGATAAGCTTTATATAAAAATTAATCATATTTGAAATATTTTCAAAAGATATTCTTTCGTTGGAAGAGTGAATGCTATCAAAGTCTTTTTGAGTTACGTGAACAGCCATAAACCTATATATATTATTGCTTAAATTATAATAATGTCTTGCGTCTGTTCCACCTGACATAAGATAAGGAGTAACTAAGACATCAGGATATATTTCATATATTGTAGAAATTAATTTTTTATAAGAATCAGATTCCATATTTGATATTGGAGAAGGTTCTTGTAGTAAGATTTCTTCTATTTCCAAATCAAAATCAGGATTTACTTTTTTTATATGATTTATAGTAGATTCTATGGAATCTCCCTGAAGTATTCGGAGATTTGCTACTGCCCAGGCATTTTGTGGTAAAACATTAGGAGCCTCTCCTCCTCCTGTCATTGTAAAACTAATGGTTGTTCTTATAAGAGAATTTGTTACTGGATTTTTTTCTAAAACTTTTTTGACAATAGGAAATAAAGTCTCAATATTTTTTAAAGCAAAAGTTTTTCCTTCCATATGAGGAGCCATTGCAACCATCATACTTTTGACAGGTTTTGTTAACCTAGCTGGCATAGGATTATCATTAACGTTTTTTATAACCTTGGAAAGTCTTTCTATAGCGGTTGACTTAGGAGGCATAGATGAATGTCCACCTTTTCCTGTAAGGGAAATTTTAATATTTGTGTTTCCTTTTTCTGCTACTCCTACTAGAGCTGCAGTCTTATCCAGTCCTTCCATCATACCTTCAATGATTGCTCCACCTTCATCTATTACAGCTTCAAATTCTATGTTTTTTTCTTCGAAATATTGAGAAATTCCTTTGGCTCCCTTGGCTCCACCAATTTCTTCATCAAAGCCAAATGCAAAGTATATGTCTCTTTTAGGAGTAAACTCTTCCCCAATAAGATATTCAATTGCTTCCATAACAGAAATAAGTTGATTTTTATTATCTAAAGTTCCTCTACCCCACACATAATCATCTTTTAATATTCCCTTAAAAGGCTTTACTTCCCAATCTTCAAGAGTGGATTCTTCTACAGGTACTACATCGTAGTGCGCTATAAGTAAAAGTGGTTTTAGCTTACTATCTTTACCTTTCCAATAATAGACTGGACTATATTTATTTATAATTTCTTTTGGACATTTTTTGTGGATATTAGGATAGCTGGATTCAAGAAATTCTAAAAAACCAGAAAAAATCTTATAATCCATTTCATAATTAGGGTAAGATATAGTCTTAAATTGAATTGCTTTTGACAAGTGATTAATTGCACTTTGTAAATCGAAGTTTTCTTTCATATTAATCTCTCCTTAAATTTTTAATTACTTTTTAGATATTATTTTGACAAAAGATTGTCTTGATTATATCAATTATACCAATTATATCATTCTTTTTGGAAATACAAGTCTTTATGCTTAAAACTGCTGTTTTTAACAACAGAATTTATCGTTATTATTAGTTGTTCGAAATGTGGAACTAAGTTTGGAAAAATGATATAAAGGTCTAAAAGGCTAATAAGAAATTGATTTGATTACAATAATTTAAAAATAGAAAATACACTTGTATTTTTATGTGTTATAGGATAAGATACTAACAATATATAAAAATAAACCTTTGATAAGGAATAGTAAAGAGATTTACATTTTAAGAGATTCAGCGGTTAGTGTAAGCTGATAATGTAGCTTTTGAATCCGCCTTGGAGGATTTTGTGAATAGCAAAAGGTAAGTAGGCCTTAACTACGTCAAGTGGATCATTAGATCAATTTGGGTGGCAACGCGGAAGTACCCTTTCGTCCCTTTTAGGGATGAAGGGGTTTTTTAATTTAATTTTATAATTAGGAGGCAATGTAATGAAGAAGAAATTATTTATTCCAGGACCAATTGATGTAAGTGGAGATGTATTAAATCAAATGCAAAAACCGATGATTAGTCATAGGTCCAAAGATGCATCTGCACTTCAAAAAAGTATTAGTTTAAAGCTTCAGAAAGTATTCCATACAAAGAACCAAATAATTTTATCAACTTCTTCAGGATCGGGCTTAATGGAAGGAGCTATTAGGTCTTGTACTAGAAAAAAGGCTGCTGTGTTTTCAGTAGGTGCTTTTGGAGATAGGTGGTATAAGATGGCATTATCTAATAATGTCCCGGCGGATGTTTTTCGAGTTGAGTCAGGAAAAATAATTACTGGAGAAATGGTAGATGAAGTGTTAAAAACTGGATCGTACGATTTAATAACAATCACTCATAACGAGACTTCTACTGGAGTAATGAATCCTTTGGATGATATTTCAAGAGTCTTAAAAGATTATCCTAACGTTATATGGTGTGTTGATGCCGTTAGTTCTATGGGAGGGACAAAAATAGAAGTTGATAAATTAGGGATAGATATATGCATAACCTCTACCCAAAAATCTTTAGGTCTTCCACCAGGATTAGCAATAGCATCTATGTCAGAAAAGGCAGTTAAGGCTGCAGAAAAGGTTAAAAATAGAGGAACTTATTTTGATTTACTAACCATTTATAATGTAATTAAAAACAAAGATCATCAATACCCTTCTACTCCAAACTTACCTTTAATGTATGCTCTTGATTATCAACTTGATAAGATGCTTAAAGAAGGTTTGGATAATATTTATAAAAGGCATTTAGAAATGGCTAATTATGTTAGAAAATGGGCAAAAGAGAACTTTGAAATATTTCCAAATGAAAAATACTCATCTGATACAGTAACTGCTATCAAGAATACGAAAAATATTGATATTCCAACTTTTATTAAAAATGTAGAAGAAAAAGGTTACATCATTTCTAATGGATATGGGGATTTAAAGAATAAAACTTTTAGAATTGCACATATGGGAGATTACTCCTTAGAAGATGTTAAGGCACTTATAAATACTATGAATGAGGTACTAGAAATATGAAGTAAAGGAGAATAAAAATGCTAAATATACTAATTGCAGATGGTATGGAAAAAAGCAGTTTAGAAGTATTAGAAAAGATGAATTTCAATGTTGTTGATCATCATTATGATAAAAATGACTTAATGGTTGAAATTAAAAAATATAACATTATTGTAGTCAGATCTGCCACTAAAATTACTAAAGATATTATAGACGAAGCTGTAAAAGATAGTAATTTAAAACTGATTATAAGAGCAGGAGTAGGATTAGACAATATAGATGTAGATTATGCGAAAGAAAATGGAATAATTGTCAGAAATACTCCTAATGCGAGTAGCAGCTCTGTTGCAGAGTTAGTATTGGCTCATATTTTTAATATGGCGAGATTTTTGCATAATTCAAATATTAGTATGAGAAAAGGCGAATGGAATAAAAAGAACTACCAAGGCGTTGAGATAGAAGGTAAGGTTTTAGGAATAATAGGATTTGGAAGGATTGGTAAAGTATTAGCTGAAAAAGCTAGTGCGCTGGGGATGCAAATAAAATTTTACGATCCTCTAGGTCCAGGTATAACTAGTGAGGATTTTAGATATTGCGATTTAGAAGAATTATTTAAAACTTCTGACTTTATATCTCTTCATATTCCGCATAAAAGATGTGATAAAGCTATAATAGCAAAAGATGAAATTGAAAAAATGAAGGATGGAGTATATTTAATTAACTGTGCAAGGGGTGGAGTGATAGACGAGGAGGCACTGCTAGATGCTCTTGATGCAGGAACAATAGCAGGAGCCGCCATAGATGTTTTTATGGATGAACCTTGCACAAATAGAAGACTTTGCACCCATGATAAGGTTTCAGTAACACCTCATATAGGAGGTTCAACAAAAGAAGCACAAAGAAAAATAGGTGAAGAAATAAATGATATAATATTAGAATTTTATAAAGGGAGCAAAGCAAATGACTATATTGAGACCATTTAAAGCAATTAGACCAAGAGAAAAACTTGCGCATAAGGTAGCAGCCTTACCTTATGACGTAATGAGTAGTGAAGAAGCAAAAAAAGAAGCTGAAAATAATCCCTACTCTTTTCTACATGTAGATAAAGCAGAAATAGATTTGGATCCTAGTATAGGTAAGTACGATTTAAAAGTATATGAGAAAGCTAGAGACAACTTTAAAGCTATGATAGATAATAAAATCTTAATCAAAGATAAGGAAGAAAAGTTATATATCTATAAGCAGATAATGGATGGAAAAAAGCAAGTTGGGCTAGTAGGATCCCTTTCTATTGATGACTATATTAATAAAAACATAAAAAAACACGAAAATATACTAACAGAAAAATTAATTGACAGGACTAATCATATTAATTATTGCAATGCAAATACTGGGCCAATATTTTTAACATATAGACCTAAAGAAAAGATAAATAAAATCTTGGAAAAATGGATGGATAAAAAAGAGCCAATTTATGATTTTCTTGCTGCAGACAGTATTACCCATATGGTTTGGAATATTGATGATAATGCTACAATGAATACTTTAGTAGATTTATTTAAAGATATAGATAGTTTATATATTGCAGACGGGCATCATAGAACTGCTGCTGCAGCTGAAGTTGCAAAAATTCGAAGAGCAGAAAATCCTAGATTTACAGGAAAAGAAAATTTCAATTATTTTCTGGGAGTAATGTTTCCATCTAATCAGCTATTTATAATGGACTATAATAGAATTGTTAGTGACCTAAATGGTTTAAATTCAAAAGAGTTTATAGAAAAGCTAAGAGAAAATTTCATCCTAGAAGAAATGGAAAATCAAGACCCATATAAACCTAAAGAAAAACATTCTTTTGGTATGTACTTAGAAAATAAATGGTACAAGCTTAAAGTAAAAGATGATATTTTTAAAACGAAAAATCTTCTTGAAAAATTAGATGTGTCTATATTGCAAAATAAAGTATTAGATTCTATTTTAGGAATTAAAGATCCTTCCAGTGATAAGAGGATAGAGTTTATTGGTGGCATAAGAGGATTAAGAGAATTAGAGAAGAGAGTGGATAAAGGTATGGCGGTTGCATTCTCTTTGTATCCTACTTCTATAGAAGATTTAATGGAAATATCTGATAAAAGTAATATAATGCCAGCAAAATCAACATGGTTTGAACCTAAGCTCCGCAGTGGTCTTTTTATACATGATTTGGGATAATATGAAAGTTAACCACTGCAATATTTTCAAACTTATTTTTAGTAAATTTGAATTTAAATTTGATTATCGCTTATTATGGTCAAAGATTATAGATTAATATAAAGTAACTTTAAAAATATTTGATCTAGTGTCAGTTTATTATAGAAATAATATATGAGTTTGAAAAGATTTGTAATTTATTTGCAGAGATAAGAAACAAACTAAATAGAATTGGTGTCTAATAAGGAGTTATAAGTATGAGAAAATCTTAATCATGCAGTAGATAAAGCTTGTTTTTAAAAGTAAATAAAGAAGTGAATTTTCACTAAATATCCTGAATAAAGGATTACTGAAGCTGATATTTAGAGTGAAAAATATAATTATATCTGAAGAAAAAAGCTTGGTTGAGCTTAGAAGGATAAAAAGTTAAAGTTAATAAAGGTGTAAATTAATAAATTCTGACTAGTAAATTCTGTTAATAGTTAATAAGATAATATTTAGACTTACTAGTTTAATGGAGGGAAACCATAGAAAATAGATAATAAATTAACAAATAGAAAGCACAATAAAAACAAATATATTGGAGTAGATTTTAAATTTTCAGGAAATAGATCTAATGGCGTTTATATATTAAATATATTCTGAGAAGTTAATATAAATATATATAAAAGAATGTTTATCAACTAGAAAGCTAATCCCACTAATAGTTTAAATTTTAACTAAAACTATAAACTTTGACAAACAATAATTAAAGTGGTATGCTTAACTTAGCGTGGTTTAAATATGTCATCTAAAGAAAAGAATAATTCTTACAGATTATGATACATGATAAGATGTTTTTATTTGCTAATTTTTTAGTGAAAGATTACGCCATGACTATTGATTTAACATAAAGGAGAATAAGATGAAAAAGAAATTATCTATTTTTTTGGTTCTATGTATGTTTACTGCTATGATGTTAGGATGCAGCGACAGTGGTAATAATGAAGTGCCAGAGGAATCTGGACAGGAATCTGCAGAGTCTTTGTTTACACCAGGTACATATACAGCTGAAGCATTTGGTCACAATGACTATATTACTGTTGAAACAAAAGTAGATGAAAATAAAATTTTAGATGTAAAGGTTATTGAGTCTTATGAAACTAAATATATCGGTGATGTTGCTCTAACTAGAATTCCAGATCAAGTAGTAGAGTATCAAACTTTAAATGTAGATTCAGTTTCCGGTGCAACAGTGACAAGTAATGCTGTTAAAGCTGCAGTGAAAGATACATTAGAGCAAAGCTCTGCTGATTTGGCTAAATTGGATGGTGAAGTTCCAGAATTAAAGCCAACTGGTAAAGAGGAAGTAAAAACATATGATGTTGTTATAATAGGTGCAGGTGGTGCAGGACTAACAGCAGCAGTAGAGGCTTATCAAAATGGTGCAGAAAGTGTTGTAGTACTTGAAAAAATGTCAGATGTCGGAGGTAATACAGTTAGAAGTGGTGGTTTATATAATTCATTTGATGCTCCTAGACAGGCAAAGAAAACTATAAGCTCAAGTGAAATAGATACTATTGAAACAGCATTATCAGCTGAAGCTATGAATGATGAACATGCAGAACTTATAAGAAAAGTTCAGGTTGATTATGACGAATATAAAGCAGAAGGCGGGACTCATCTTTTTGATTCACCAGCATGGCATGCTTTACAAACTTATGCTAGTGGTGATGGAACAGGTGAAGTTACATTAATAGAAAGATTTGCTAATAATGCATACGAGTCATTATCATGGTTAGAAAATATGGGATTAGATATTGATGAAGAAGTTAATCAGGCTACAGGTGCTTTGTGGCAGAGGAGTCACCAAGCTACAAATCCAGCCGGCATTCCATTTATAGATGTTCTACTGGAAAATGTAACAAAAGCTGGTGCAGATATATTTAAAGAAACGGAAGCAAAAGAATTAATAGTTACTGATGGCAGAGTTACTGGTGTAAAGGCATTAGACCCTGCTGGAGATACAATTACATTTAATGCTAATAATGGGGTAATTATAGCAAGTGGTGGATATGGTGCAAACGTTGAAATGCGTATGGAAAATAATGAGCAATTGACAGAAGATGTTCCTACTACAAATTTCCCAGAGGCAACAGGTGATGGTATTATAATGGCTCAAGAAATTGGTGCTGATGTTACAGGAATGGATTATGTACAAGTTCATCCTTTAGCAACAGTAGGTAGTGGTGCTTTGAACGGACGTGCTCGTAGAATGGGTGGCGTAGAAAGCATTTTAATTGTTAATAAAGAAGGAAAAAGATTTGTAAATGAAGGAGAAAGACGTGATGTTTTAACAGCTGCTATTTTAGAACAGACTGATGGAGTTGTCTATGAAATAAATGATTCTCAGATAGTTGAAGAAGTAAACCAATGGGGAGAAAATGTTGAAATGATGATAGAACGTGGTCGAGTATTTAAAGCAGACACGTTAGAGGAACTGGCTGAAATGTTAGATTTGCCAGCAGATGATTTAGTAGAGACAGTTAAAACATTTAATACTTACGTGGATGCGACTAAAGATCTTGATTTTGGACGTAGTTTATGGGCACATAAGACAGAGGTAGGACCTTTTTATGGTGTACCAAGAAGTCCTTCAGTGCATCATACTATGGGTGGTTTGAAAATAGATACTGAAGCTCATGTTTTAAATACTGATGGTGAAATTATCGAAGGATTGTTTGCAGCTGGTGAGGTTACAGGTGGAATTCACGGTTCAAATAGATTAGGTGGAAATGCTATAACCGATATTACAGTATTTGGTCGTATTGCAGGAACTAATGTTATGAAATAAAAAAACTTAAAAGTGCTGCTGCAAAACTAGGAAACTAGTTCTACAGCAGCACTTTTTTTATACCTAATAACGACTCAAGGTTAATTAAAACTTATATTTTAGTTTATTACATAATATAAGTAATTTGATTTTTTGAATTTTATTTAATTCTAGATTCAATTACGATACTTTCTAATATTGTATAATTTTAAATTTTTAAAATTATACAATAACTCTATTTAATCTGTCAATAAATAACTCTTTATCTCTTGGAAGAATTCCATTTAGTGGTGCTAGATTAGAGATATGAATTGACGAGAACAGAGTTTCATCTTTTAAATGAAAATGTTCAATAAGAGTTTTAATTTCTATAAGTTTTTCTTGCTCAGAAGCTTGTACAAAATTACCTTTTATTGTTTCTTCATATAGCTCTGTACCTGGAATTAAAGTAAGATTCATTAGAGCAATAGCCTTTGATCTAACTGAGTTTAAAAGCTTAGCTGTGGCTATAGCATTCTCAACTCCTTTATCATATCCTGCTATACCGTACATAATAATCGATATAAAATCAATAGATGCATCATTTAAACGCTTCAATTCCTTTATAGCTTCCCTAGAATTATTTCCCTTATTAATGTATTCTAAGCTTTCATCGCATCCGGTTTCAATTCCTATGTATAAATCATTTATACCAAGAGATCTTAATTCTTTAAGTTCCTGTAGTGATTTGTTTTTTATACTTTTTATAGAAGAATACATACTGATAGTTTCACAGTTTGGCAAATGCGTATGAATTAACTGTGCTATTGACTTTAGCTTATCTGCATTTAAAGTAAAAGGATCTCCGTTTAATAAATAAATTCTTTTAGTATTTTTGTGAAATACTTTCGCCTTGATTAAATCTTTTTCGATTTGTTCAAGAGATTCTGTTTTAAAAGGAATATCTCTGTACATACTACAATAGCTGCACTTGTTATGAGAACATCCTGATGTTACTTGCAATAAAAGTGTGTTTGCTTCTGAAGGTGGCCTGTAAATAATATTATCATATTTCATA
Source organism: Clostridium sp. (assembly GCA_012512905.1). Classification (GTDB taxonomy): domain Bacteria; phylum Bacillota; class Clostridia; order Clostridiales; family Clostridiaceae; genus JAAZDF01. The sequence continues at coordinate 147 of JAAZDF010000039.1, read as the reverse complement.
GTTTAAAAACCTCTTTCTAGTTATAAAATCAGTTTGTATATTTATTTTCGAATACTAACTATACCATTGTATTGATATAATTGAAAGCATATACTTTTATATAATAGTTTTAAAAAACATATAAAATATATATAGTTTATATAAATA